>CAYRAW010000008.1:0-28812 GCA_964422225.1 uncultured Roseburia sp. | reverse complement strand
CAAAGCGGGTGATGGGAATCGAACCCACGTATCCAGCTTGGAAGGCTGGTGTTCTACCATTGAACTACACCCGCAAAGTGCCCAGAACCGGAATCGAACCAGTGACACGAGGATTTTCAGTCCTCTGCTCTACCGACTGAGCTATCTGGGCATCGACACATTGTCAACGACAAGCTGTATTTTACAATACTTCTTATAATGTGTCAAGCAAATTTTATCCTGTTTTGCATCTACATCTGCAATTCTTTCAACTCATAGAACTTACCTTTTTTTGCCATCAGTTCTTCATAGGTTCCAAATTCTTCCAGACCACCATGTCCGATCACTGCAATTTTGTCAGCATCTCTTATGGTAGAAAGTCTGTGTGCTACGATAAGTGTTGTTCTGTCTTTTACCAGATTATTGATCGCTGTCTGTATCTGCTTCTCAGAGATACTGTCCAGTGCGGAAGTTGCCTCATCCAGTATCAGAATACTCGGATCGCGTACAAAAGCTCTGGCTATGGAGATCCGCTGTCTCTGCCCACCGCTTAGATTGCTGCCATGCTCAGTGATCCTGGAGTCCAGTCCATCCGGCAGGGAATCAATGAACTCACGCAAGTTTGCCGCATCAATGACCTTCTGCAATTCTTCCTCACTGATATCATCTTTACCATAGGTAATGTTATCACGTATCGTTCCTGTAAAAAGAATGGAAGTCTGCGGTACAACTGCAATATGCTGTCTGAAGCTCTTGAGATTGAGTTCATTCATATCCTGTCCGTCTATCAGGATTCTGCCGCCTGTGGTCTTGATAAATCCGATCACCAGATTGAGTACTGTTGTCTTGCCTGCGCCGGAACCGCCTACAAAGGCGATCGTCTCACCTTCCTTGATCGAAAGGTTAAAATGCGACAACACCGGCTCTTCACTGTCCGGATAATGGAAAGTGACATCATCAAAGGTAATGTTGCCATGCACTTCTTTGATCTTCCTTTTCCTGTCATTATCTTCTATATCATGACTCAGTAAAATATCTCCTACAGAATCCACGGATTCCAGCCCCTTGGCAATCGTTGGAAGCAGTGTGATGATACTGGATACCTGCGCAACAATACTGGAGAAATAGGTCTGATACATGACAACCTCACCTACCGTGATCTCTCCCTGCGCAGCCAGATAACCGGTAAATCCCAGACACAACACCTGAAACACCTGAAATGCCACCCAACTGATCGATGAGAAATAAGACTGAATGATATCCAGCTTCAACCCACTCTTTGCCACATTTTCCAACTGCTCCTGCATACGCATCGTCTCTGTACTCTCCAGTGCATGTGCTCTGGTAACAGGGATCAGTTCTACCATCTCCATGACTCGTACGGAAGTCTCTTCCATATCCTTACGAAACTGCCTGTTATGAAGCTTGATCTTGTTCTTAAATACCACCATGATGATCACGGCAACCGGAACTGTCAGTACAAAGAATACGAATACAGTCAGGCTCTTGCTCACAACAATTCCAAGCGCTACCGCAATATTCATAATAATACTCAGTACAGAGATAAATATCTGCCTTGAAAGTGTCTCAATCTGTTCCACATCACGCATGATCTTGGACTGTAATCGTCCTGACTGCATCGCATTATGATAGGATATGGACAACTGCTGGAGCTTGCGCACCAGAGAACTTCTCAGATTGCATTCCATATTACGGATCGTCTTGGAATATAGATAGACATGCACATAGTTGGAAAAGACATTTTGTATGATCATGACACACATAAATGCTACATTCAGTGCAATGTCCCTCACAACATTTTCATCCGGATTCGTAGCAATATTGATAATATTGGATGTTACGATAGGCAGAATCCATACCGGCGAATGTTTGATAAAAAAGAACAGCACTGAGAAAAATAGTGAAACATAATGCCCCTTATACAAACCAAGCAACGTCCTGATACTGCTTCCGCTGTTTCTTTTGAAATTATCCAGAAAGTCCTGTTCTTCCTGCTCCCAGACAATTTCCTTTTCCTGCTTTTCCATAGTTTTACCCCTTTACTTATGAACGTTTTTCACATTAATATGATACCTTTTTTCGTCATTTTAGTAAATGTTTTTCATGATTTTTTGGTATTTGTTTTTTTGTTACCGCACTGGATATGCTCAAACGGCTATGATACAATAAACAGTAATGGGGAGGGAAATTATGCATAATTTATTTGAATACGGAGATATTTTAAATTCACCCTATGAGGCATTTATATTTGATACCAACATCCATGCCTTTCCTGTGCATCAGCACTGGCATCATTACATGGAGGTTCTCTATATATTGGAAGGAACTACAGATGTGACCTGCGATCGGGATGTCTACCATCTCGAACCCGGAGACATGATCGCGCTGCTGCCCAAGAAACTGCACTCTATTGGAGGTACGACCAAAGAGCATCGCCGCTATTATGTGTTAAAATTTGACCTGAACCGATTCCACGATAACTCCAGCATCATGCCGCAGTTAAAATCTGCCATTTTACAGGTTGGGAATTACAATCCGGCTTTTATCCATTTTTCCAAAGACAACCTCAATGGTTATCCGATAGAATCTTATCTATATAACTGTACCTGCGAATACGAACACAGAAATTACGGCTATAATCTTGCCATGCATGCTTCTCTGACATGTTTATTGCTTGCCATGGTTCGTATCTGGAGAGATCATGGTTACACACCTCCTATGCTGGCAACCCAGCCAGAGGACAATTCTGTAGACACGATCACAGAATATATCGATGCACATTCCAACCAGCCTCTTAAAGTAGAGGATCTGGCATCCATGTGCAATATGAGCTATTCCTTCTTTGCCAAGAAATTCCGCCAGCTCTACGGCCGCTCCTGCAAAGAATACATTGAATACATCCGCGTGACCAAAGCGGAAGATCTGCTGCTGTTCTCAGATTATGACCTGACCTATATCAGTCAGGAAACGGGCTTTTCTGATTGCAGCCATATGATCAAGACCTTCCGCAAATATAAGAACATCACGCCCAAGCAATATCGGCTACAGAATACGAAGGTGTTACACTGATTTTAACACCTTTCCATATATGGATTTTTATTCTTCCTGCCACATCAAAGCGCATTTCACTGCTTTATCCCAGCCGTGAAGGCGCTTTTTGCGACTCTCCTCTTCCATAGACGGCACGAAACGTCTGGATAACTGCCAGTTCTCCCGTATCTCGTCTCTGTCCTTCCAGTAACCCACCGCCAATCCTGCCAGGTAGGCTGCGCCAAGGGCTGTTGTTTCAATGCAGCTTGGTCTTAACACATCTCCTTTTAAGATATCCGCCTGAAACTGCATCAGAAAGTCATTGGCACTGGCTCCTCCATCCACTTGCAGCTTCTTAATTGTGACACCTGTGTCATGTTCCATAGCACGAAGGACGCTGTGGGTCTGATAAGCAATGGACTCCAATGTTGCCCTGATAAAATGCTCTTTACTGCATCCTCTGGTGATCCCTACCACCATACCTCTGCAATATTGATTCCAATAAGGCGCCCCCAGTCCGGTAAAAGCAGGCACTACATACACACCATTGGTATCTTCCACAGCTTTGGCATATTCCTCTGACTGAGAAGAATTTTTAAGCATACGCATCTCATCTCGCAGCCACTGGATCGCTGCACCTGCTACAAACACACTGCCTTCCAGTGCATACTCCAGCTCATCCTGATCACTGGCAGCAATGGTTGTCAAAAGACCATGCTCTGAAGTAATTGCTCTGTGTCCCGTATTCATAAGCAGGAAACATCCGGTTCCATATGTATTTTTCACATCACCTTCATCAAAGCAGCACTGACCAAACAACGCTGCCTGCTGGTCACCAGCCGCTCCCGCTATTTTGATCTCTCCACCCAGTAATCCATCATCCGTCATGCCATATACACAACTGGAGGGCTTTACCTGTGCAAGCATACTGCGTGGAATCTGCAGCTTCTCCAGCAATTCTTCATCCCAGCATTTTTCATGGATATTATAAAGCATCGTTCTGGAAGCATTCGTATAATCCGTTACAAAGATACGTCCTTTCGTCAGATTCCAGATCAGCCAGGTATCCACTGTTCCAAATAACAGTTCTCCTGCCTCGGCACGTTCTCTGGCACCTTTTACATTTTCCAGTATCCACGCCAGTTTCGTTGCACTGAAATATGCATCCGGCACAAGTCCTGTCTTGGCTCTGATCACTTCTCCGAAACCATCCTTCACCAGTTCCTCTACCATATCTGCGGTTCTGTGGCACTGCCAGCAGATTGCATTATAAACAGGCAGCCCCGTATTCTTATCCCATACGATCGTTGTCTCTCTCTGATTGGTAATTCCAAGAGCTGCAATATCAGAAGCATCTGCCCCCACCTTAGCCATTGCTTCTGTCGCAACTGCAAGCTGTGATGACCATATCTCCATGGGATTGTGTTCTACCCAGCCTGCCTTGGGGTAAATCTGTTCAAACTCCTTCTGTGCCATACTGATGATATTACCGTTCTTATCAAAAAGAATACAACGTGAACTGGTCGTACCCTGATCCAGTGCCATAATATATTGTTTATTCTGCATACCCTGATCCTCCGTTTAAATCCTGCCTGTACTTATACTCTGGCGATGTCCTTGGTCGCAATTATCGAAACCCCCGTATCGGCTATATTTTCTACAATGACATCTCCCTCCTGTACAGGTGCTGTTACTCTTATTGTAGCTAATTTATGCATACAGTCAAATATTTTATTTTTAGGAATATCCTGTGCAGTCTTGACCGACACCACAGGCAGTACTCCCTTCTCTACCCTGACAGTACTGGTCACAGTCCTTCTCGGATCTGTTACTTCCTTTCTGGCATAACGATCTCCATTCGGACAGGTGTTGCCTGTTACTGATATAACCTCACCCTCTGCCATCTCTACTGTAAGAGGACACCCCAGTGGACAGCCTATACATATCAATTCTCTCGTTTCCATTTCTGACATACGTGTCACATCTCCTTTCCTTCTACCATAATAGCCATTCTCTTTCCCAGTTTCACAATTACCTATTCTACCGTAATTCGAATGCTGCCCACAGCCGTTCCATCTTCCCCGACCATATCCTTTTTCATAAGAATGATATTCTCCATCTCACCGGGTGCCATGGTCTTCTTGGGTAAGGAACACAGCAGTCTGTCATCTGCATAAATACATACCTTAACATTGCGATATTCCCTGCCTACGCGGAAACGTACTGTCTGGGTATCCTTCATATATGCCAGCCGGATGACAGAAGGAACAGTATATCTTACACCATTTTCGGGATGAATCTGTACGATTTCCTGTGACTGTATGTTGGTTGTACTTCGGCTTAAATAGGATGCTGCCCGCATGCCTGCCTCTTTTGCCTCTCCTGATACATAGTCCACCAGATCATGCACATGCAGCACATTGCCACAGGCAAACACCCCTTCTATCGTAGTCTCCAGACTCTCATTCACAACAGGTCCTCCTGTAACCGGACTCAGTTCAACACCACAGCCAATAGAAAGTTCATTCTCTGGTATCAGTCCACAGGAAAGCAGTAAGGTATCACATGCATAGTGAATTTCTGTACCGGGGATCGGTTTTCCCTTGGAATCGACCTGCGCTATCGTAACACCCTCTACTCTGTCTTTTCCCTCTATATCCACTACCGTATGACTTAGCAGAAGGGGAATGTTATAGTCCTGCAAACACTGGACAATATTACGCTTTAGCCCTCCTGAATAAGGCATCAGCTCTGCCACTGCCTGTACATGCGCGCCTTCCAGGGTCATACGTCTCGCCATGATCAGCCCAATATCTCCACTACCCAGGATCACAACTTCTTTTCCGGGCATTTTACCCTCAATATTAACGTAATACTGTGCAGTCCCCGCTGAATAAATACCCGCTGGTCGATAACCTGGTATATTCAAAGCCCCTCTTGGTCTTTCCCGACAACCCATTGCCAGAATGACTGCCCTGGCATAGATCATCAACATTCCATCCTCTTTATTCATGGCAATGATTTCTTTGTCATAACCATTTTCACCACTGCCACTTCTCAGGCTCATGACCATCGTATGCAGTTTATACGGAATCTGCTTTGCCTCTACCTGTCTGCGGTAACGGCTGGCATATTCCGGTCCTGTCAGTTCCTCCTTAAATGTATGCAGACCAAATCCATTATGGATGCACTGGTTGAGAATACCGCCCAACTGCGCATCCCTCTCCAATATGAGAATATCCTGTGGTTCCACTCCCTGTTCTACTGCTCCCAATGCGGCAGCCATACCGGCAGGACCGCCTCCGATGATTACGATTTCTTTTCTTATATTCATATTGCACCGCACCTTTCTCTTATTTCGCAGCCCCATATAACAGCACTGCATCCTGACCGGACTTGCGTATCTCCTCCATAGGAACACCCAGCTCCCTTGCAAGGATCGCTACTACCTTAGGGGAGCAGAAGCCACCCTGACAACGCCCCATTCCGGCTCTTGTCCTACGCTTGACACCATCCACTGTAGTAGCTCCCACAGGTCTGTGAATCGCATCCAGAATCTCTCCTTCTGATATTCCTTCACAGCGGCATATCATATTGGCATAGGCAGGATTTTGCGCGATCAGCTTCTGCTTATCCTCGAAGGAAGCCTGTTCCATGCTGATCATGCCCCGTCTGCGGTCTATAAAATCTTTTTTGTCTGATGCAGGTGCGATCTGATTTACGATCTGCGCCACATATTCACCAATTGCAGGCGCACTGGTCAGTCCCGGCGATTCTATTCCTGCAACATCAATAAATCCGGGATAACCTTTGGACTCTTCAATGATGAAATCATCACTTTCATGATGTGCTCTGATCCCTGCAAAGGAAGTAATGATCTGACGGGCCGGCGGCAGTTTCTCTACACTGAGCGCCGCCTTTTCCATTACTGTTTCCAGCCCCTCTCCTGTTGTATTTACACCATCTTTATCCTGAATATCTACAGCAGTAGGACCTATGAGCAGATTACCATGTACCGTAGGAGTCACCAGAATCCCCTTGCCGTATTTACCCGGCAGTTGGAATATCGTCTTATCCACAAGCTCTCCTGCTCTCTTATCATACAGACAATACTCACCCTTTCTGGCAATCAGGTGCATCTTATCATGTCCCTCTCTTGGAGGAAGCATATTATGAATTTCATCTGCATGTACTCCGGCAGCATTGATCACCAGCGATGTTTCATAACTGCTGCCGTCTGTTGTATGAACCCGGTATCCCTGTTCCATGCTCTCTACGCTGTCAACTCTCTTATTTCGCAGGAATGCCGCTCCATTCTGTGCTGCATTCTCAGCCATGGCGATCGTCAGCCCAAAAGGACATACAATACCACCTGTAGGTGCATACAATGCCGCAATTGCATGATGTGTCAGAGCAGGCTCCATTGAAAGAAGCTGCTGTTCGTCTAAGATCTGCAAGCCCTGTACACCATTCTTACAGCCTCTTTCATAAAGTTCCTCCAGCTTGCCTTTGTTCTCTTCTTCAAAGCACAATACCAGAGAACCATTCTGTCTATATGCAAAATCCAGCTTTCCGGACAATTCCGCCATCATCTGATTTCCTCTGACATTTAACTTTGCCTTGAGGCTTCCCGGTACTGCATCATGCCCTGCATGCACGATACCACTGTTTGCCTTACTCGTCCCCTCACAAATATCACTGGATGCCTCCAGCACCAGAATACTTCTCTCCTTTTTGGTCAATTCTCTGGCAATACTGCAGCCTGTCACACCGGCGCCAATTATGATTACATCATACATATCTCTATCCTCCTCTTGTTTAAGCAACTATTCAGAACCACATGCGCAAAAAAGTCAAGCAAAAAGAAACCTTCCTCAGGTATCTCTATGCTTGACTCCAAATCTCATGCATTCCTATATGTGATTAAATTCAGTATAACGCCATCTTTATCCACCGTCAATTGGTTTATAAGGATTTTTATACACAAAATCTAAGATTTACCCTGCCTATTGTCAGCTCGTCACCTGCCTGTAACAATACCGGTTCATTCATACCTATCATTGTGCCATTACGCAAAGTACCGTTGGTGGAATTTAAGTCTTCTACATAGATAGCCCCATTCCTTTCTTCGATTCTGGCATGGATCTTACTTACCGTATTATCACAGATAACATAGTCTGCCCGGCCTGCCATTTTTCCAAGTGTTATAGGCAGTTTGTCCAGTCTGATGGTGATATCTTCTCCGTTTACCCGCCCTGACAGATATGGCTCCTGTGGAGAGAGCTGCTGCAGACAGATCGTGTCACCGTAATTATATTCCGGCTGTTTTGGCAGATACCGCTCTGGTTCCATCTCTTCTCTGACTGGAGCATATCCTGTCGGTATGGAACGTATCGGCTCATCTTCTCTTCGTAATTCTTCAATCTCTTTTGCACGGTTTTTCTTTCGGAAATAACAGGCAAGGAATATCACACCCGCCACAATGGACATACTGACAGCACCATATAAATACAATGTCTGTTTCTCAGTCAAAGGATAAAGTCCAAGGAGCTGTGAACCACATAACAATCCCACTGCACCCGCTGCAAGCACCAGACAGATAACAGCGCCTTTGAAATCTTTACTTTCAGCGCCCACCTGCATCTTTGTTTCTTCTGCATTTTCCTCATTATCTGTTATATACGCTGACTGATAGGAAATACTGTCCCAATCATCATAATGTTCTTCCTGGTAGATTATATCCTGTTTTACTTCGTTCACTTCCTGATGATTCTCCGGGACATTCTGAAGCATTTGCATAATTTCATTCAATACATAGTTCTGATTTCTGGTATAGCGATACACCTGATACGCCAGCATAACTGCCTGTTCATCTGTATGATCCACCTTACGCAGCAGATCTTCTATAAATGCAGCAAAACTGTCTCTGGCATCATTTTCATAATATGGATAGTATACAAAATATGGTTCAAGACTATCCATATTCAGATAAATGAACTCCGGCTTAAGTATGATCTGTGATCCATCCAGTAAATATTCCTCCAACGCATCATAGAGCCGGATACAGCCTTTCAGTAAATTACATAGCTGTTGATGATCCAATTCATCTTTTGCATATACCCTGTCCATAGACTGCAGGGAATTGATCTCATAATAGTATTTACTTTCCCCATTGATCATTCGATGTGACACCGGCAGTAATCCATTGATTTTATTATCTAAAAGCATTCTCACCCGATAATCTGTCTCATCCTGGCTTTTATCAAAGAAATCACATCTGCCTAATATCATATAGTTATGGTTCATATTTCTTTCAAAACTCTTCTGGGGTAACCCTTCCGTTCCCATTCTTATCCTCCTTCCTGTTACATCAGCCGGTTCATTGCCCGTATCAGCCTGACCTGTCTGCCCCTTGGTGCCTGCCCTGCTGCGTAAATATGAAACTCCGCTTCTCTCGTATATTGCTTTAACCATTTCTGCAATGGAATATTAACGTCACATTCATAGACTACCCTGATCTGCGAACCTGTTACGGTTATCGTATACTCAAGATTACGTGCTGCAAATATCTTATTGGCAGGCAAAGTGTCCACTGCCCTTTTCGTCACTTCATACGCCTCTTCATTGCTTCTGTAAAGACTGCTGCTTCCCCGCACTGCTGCCTCATAAGCACAATGCTCCAGCATACATCTGTCATATATATAAAACCCGACAAAAAGCATCGTAGTCATAAAAAGTATAACAACAGGCATGATCAGGGATGCTTCTACGGTAAAATATCCCTCAAATTTTCCATTTTTCATCCAAGCACCGCCAATGTCGTTAAATATCCGCCAAGTAATGCAGGTACAAAAGGTAAAGTCGTGTGTCTTCCACCTTTCTTGCAGATTAAAAGAACTACTGACAAGGCTGCCATAAAACAGGAAGCAATGCATAGCATTACCAGACATCCTCTTGCCCCTAACATGCTTCCCAATAACCCTGTCACGATTCCATCTCCCATACCGATCTGTCCTTCTGTGAACATGGAAACTCCTGTCATACACAATCCTATCGCTACTCCTCCTGCCATACTCCACAGATTCTTATCAGGCAGCATAACGCATCCGACCAGACAAATAATTCCCAAAATAACAAGTTTCCTCCAACTGATCTCTTTTTGTCTGATATCTTCTACGCATAACAGCAGCATAATAACTGTTATCACTTCATATATTATTTTCAAACCTGTAACCATACCTTTCTATAACCTTTGTTTATTCATAAATCTATCATTCACATTTACTACATACTGTACGCCCCTGAACCTGAGACAATGGAACCAGATAAATAGTCCTTTTTAGAGCACTGCATTGCAGACTCGTATGATATTTCTCTCCATAATCCGTTACAAATACCCTGTCACTGTCCTTATTACCACAATCACTACAGGCATAAAATATACTTCCATCTTTATTACGAAGCTCTCCTACCACATCTCTGTCCACACCCCGTATTGACAATTTTAAGTAGGAACAGTTTCTGGATAAATGATATGCACCTCCATGAGGTGTGATATAGACCAACTGGTCTGCATTTCCTCCCTTTGCGGCACCAGCGTTATCATACCCCGTCCATGCTCTTGTTCTGGTACGGTTACACATGATAAAACCACGATATCCCATCAGACCAAATGTGGGATTGACATGATAGGAAGCGGCCAGATCGATACAATCCTCTTTTTCCAGAAACTCAGACTGAAGCCAGATAATGCCCAGTGCACCGCCACTTACGGGCGAATAGTCCAAATAATCCATACCCAGTTCAGACTCCGTTTTGATCGCTGCATATGTAGTATTAAGCAGCGTAGAATTCGTTTCAATAGAATGTGCATATACCGCCATATCCTTGGCTGTGTTATGCATGGCTGCACTCAGGTTACTCTGTAATCTGTATAATTCCATAATGGACATCAGGTTCACCAACGCAAACAGGCAGAAAGGAAGTACAAAGGCGGCCTCTACTGTCATGCTCCCTTTTAGTTGTCTGCCCTGTTCCTTAGAAGAAAAACAGGCAGATATCTTCTTACAGACTTTAGATATATACATGAAAAATCTGGTTGCATATTTCGTCCGGAGAATCTCTGTTTTCCTTCCTTTCTTTTTTATATTTACTATTTTTCTTTCATTGCAGTTTCTGTAAGAAAACATCTGCCTGCCTCCCTTCTACTGATATCCAAAGGCACGGTCAAACACATAATCACGGCCTCCTGCATCAGAAAATCCAAACCCGGCCTGCAAGTAGGAAATACACTGATCGATTCTGAAATACTCATTTCCATCCGTCTGCCTTATATCCATTTCTACGATATCAAGGCTTCTCATCACTTTGTCCTGTCTGTTCATCAATGCAAGAAAGACTCTTAGATAATCTTCATAGGAAAGACCTGTCTGTAGCTGGTTAGAACCTACGTTTCCTGCTGATATAACACCTTTTAGCAAGTCCCACAAATGAGTTTTCCACTGTCCTTTTTCCTTTAATAACGGTATTTTATAGCCCTGAAGAAGACCTTTCACATCTGCAATGGCTTCTATATATGACCATACTCCAAGGACAATATATGTAAGTACTTTGGCAAGCTGTGGCACTCCCATCAATGTGCACAGAACTTCACACACCAGTAGTACTTCATCCTTTTTTGCCTGATCTGTAGTATTCAGATAAATAAAATTGGATACTGCACGCAGGGCAAGCATTCTCCTGACAAAAGACTGAAGATTGGCTGCATCATTATCATGACCATATAAAATGTACTCTATCTGATACTTTAAAAGTCCCTGCTCCTTCTGTTTTGTATAATTACCAAAATACTCAAGCAGATATTGCCCGTACAGGATTTCATCATCTATTCCCTCAGGATCGTCAATTCCCTCTGCCAGTCCACATCCCTGATTCATAACACCTGCCTTACTGCGTGCATAAATATACTGCCTTGTATCTACTCTCTGATTTGACAGATCCTGCGCAATTAACTGTGTAACACCTATTCGCTGTACAGTACCCAGCCATTGTGTGATCTGGTTATATGAATAGCCACCATCTGTACTGACATCCGTTTCCTTAATCTCGTTTTCCCGTAATCCGGCTTCAAATTCCTGCTTCTTATACTCTATTTCCGCCATAATATCGCGACTGACCAGACCATGATCCTCTATAACATTAAGATAATTTTCTATGTCTGCGATATAACTGAATCCATACTTTTCTTTCATACATTCAATTGCCTGTGCCTTCCATACCTGTCCAAACTGGTCTGTAGCAAAAGACACCTGATCTATTTCCAAATACGGATTCTTAAGTTTGATCAGATTATGCCCCAGGCTGATCCTGCCATCTGCTTTGGGATCACAATTATATCTCATATAATCAGATAAATGCTGTTCCACCCTGCTGATACTGCCTTTTTCATTTCCATAGGAATCATCTATGTAAAATACTCCATACTGCTCTAATAGCTCTCTATGATATTCTGCAAAAATCGAGTCCAGTCCCAAATCCGCCACCAATTCAGCCTGAAGTCTGGTAGCTCCTATCGCTGCCCCTTCAATAAGAGTCAGAAGCAGCGATAAAATAACAGCAAACATCAGGGACAGATAGACTGTAAGATAACCCTGACAGGTCTTTTTATTAGATACTGTTCGCACCGGACTTAACCTTTTTCATAATATCATTTACAATACTGGTAATGCTGCCCTTAAATATGCTGACTAAACCGATCAGTACCACAATGATCAGAATTACTTCTACAGTTCCCATTCCATCTTCTTCTTTCATAAAAGTTCTTATATTTCTCATTTTTATTCTCCATTCTTATATTTTTTACTCTGTTAAATTTAGTAGGAAAGCAATGCTGGTACGGTAATGATAACCATGACAATGCCAAGCAGCATGATCATCGGTACTAACAATTTCGTTCCCGCCTTCTCTCCAAGTTTTCTGGCTGCATGTTTGCGCTCTTCAAATGCATTTGCAGCTTCCGCCTGCAGCATGGATGCCAGATTGGCACTTCCTTTTGTAAGATTCTGCGCCAAAAGGGCAGAAAGTCTGGTATATCCTGCAAGTCTGCACCTTCGTCCAAATTTCTCCAGTGCATCTCTTGCCGATGATCCATTTTCCATTTCATGAACCGTCAACAGCATTTCTTCATATGCATAACGCTTCTCTCCTGTCTGTTCCAGCTCTCTGCAATAATCTAAAACAACTCTGTTCCATGCTGCCTGTACTGTCATTCCTGCACTGATGAGCAATGATATCTTCCCTACAATGTCCGGATAATCCGCCTGCATCTTTTCTGCCCTTACCTCTACCTGCTTGTGCAGATCCCTGTCTTTCATGACATAGAGCAGGATGGCAATTACAGGTGTCAGGAACAGATAGATCATACCCGTGTTACTCTTTGTCCTGCTCCAGCTAAGTTCTTTTCCGTGAAACTGATCCGGCAGGATCATATATTCTTTTTCTCTGTATGCTTCCTCTGCTTCCAGTATTTCCAATGACAGTTTTTCCTGCATTTCAAGCGGCTCTGCTCTGTCATAGATACTACAGCCAAAGGAATATTCCGTTTGAAAAGAATCAAAACTCACCCTGGCAGTCAGCATTTCCACCTGTGGCTGTTCTAAGGTATCCTTTAAAAGTCTGCCCTTTACATCCATGTATTTTTCCGGAATGACCCATTCTACCTTAAAGGGATAACCATCTATTGCACTGACTAAGTTGAGATCATAACTGATATGATCCAGGGATTCATTACGTCCCAGTATCTGCTGTTCCAACTCTGTCAGAAATTTCCGGTAAAGTTCTTCTAATTCCTGCTCAGTAAGGCTTCTCTGCATAAGTTCCAGTTCCAACTGCGCACTCTGTTCTCCATCACTGGCCGTCAATTTAAGATTCTGACTGTCTCCATCGTAATTTTCACGATATATGCGATTATCCACAATGTCGGTATTTTGCATGCCCTTTATCCACACAATAAGGGACAGAAATACACCTGCTGCCAGTACCATGCAGCATAAGGACAATTTAGCCATGACAAATTCCCGCTGTTTTGCTGAAATGTCTGCAGTTGGCTCAAGTGTCATTAAATCTTCTCTGACATTATGATCGTACAGGATCTTATCTGGCTTACGAGGAAGATGTTCCAGCCATTTATACAGTTTTGCCGCAAATTTTTCTCCCATTTTATACCTCGATTTTTAATATTTTATTGCCCAGCACATATGCTGCTGCATATACGATCAGACACACGCTCATTAACAGAACGCCTCTTAAATTATGATAAAGCCCCTCAAAAAATCCGGGAGATGTCAGAGAAACATACAGCATCATACCAAATGGCATTACCTGCATAATTCTCTGCTCCATCTTTTTCTCACTCATAACAGTATTGATTTCTCTTCTGACTTCTGCTTTTCCTTCGATAATGTGTGCTGTATTACTGATCATGCCGGATAAACTTCCTCCATTACGTTTTGCAATGCGAAATACCTCTGCAAAATCCCTGATATCCTTTACTCCACTTCTGTTTCCAAGACTCATCAGGATATCCTCTAACTGCTCATTGTTCCGAAGTCTGCGCATCAGCAGGTATAATTCCTGTGCCATAATACTGTTCTCACCATAAAGCATATAAATATCCCGATAAGACTCTTTGAATGCATTTTCTACAGAATAACCTGCCTGCAGATTAGCAGACACAGATAAGATCACATCCCTGAATTCCAACTCCAGCCTCTGTTTTCTGTTTCTGCATAGTGTATCCCTTCTCCTGATGAGAAAAAGGTATACCACAGGAAGTAATATGATAAATGCGATCACACTATTAAAAAAAAGTCTGCTGATCACTGCAATTCCCATACATCCTAAAATCATGTTTAAGATCAGTTCTTTTGCAGAAAAGTAATATTCCTCATAATTTATTTCTTTGCTCTGTTTATTTTTTGTTATAAAAACTTTTTTTGTTACTTTATTTATTTTTGTTACTTTCATAATTTTTGTTAACATAATAAACCTGCTGCCGCAAGCTTCTGTGTATGTACTAACGGATTACAAAACTGAAGCTCACCAAGCACATGTCCATCCTCATCTGTCCCTGTTTCCATAAATTCGTATACAGTTCTTGTTCTGATCTCTCCCTGCTCATATCCGATCACTTCTGCGATTTCCAGGACTCGGCGGGATTTGTCCCGCAGTCTGCCCAGTTGTACGATAATATCCACCCCTGATGCGATCTGACGCCGTACCGCACTAAGAGGCAAGTCCATCCCCATAAGCACCATAGTTTCCAGCCTCATAAGCATATCTGCGGCAGAATTGGCATGCCCTGTACTAAGTGAACCATCATGTCCGGTATTGAGCGCCTGTAACATATCAATCGCTTCACTGCCTCTGACTTCTCCGACAATGATCCTGTCCGGCCGCATTCTCAAGGAACTTTTGATCAGATCACGGATCGTAATGGCAGTTGTCCCTTCTCCTTTACTATCTCTTGTTTCAAGCCTGACCAGATTAGGAATTCCCTGAAGCTGAAGTTCTGCTGAGTCTTCAATTGTGATCACTCTGTCCGTAGACGGAATATACTGTGATAATGCATTCAAAAACGTTGTTTTACCTGAACCTGTGCCACCACTGATCATTATGTTATACCCTGCTTTTACCCACTTCTCCAGATCATCTGCTGCCTGTTTTGTAATGGAACCAAATTCCAGTAGATCATTCATGCCGATCGGGTGTGATGGAAATCTGCGGATTGTCACAATAGGACCATTTAGTGCTACCGGTGCAAGTACTATATTCACACGGGCTCCATTCTCCAGTCTGGCATCCACGATTGGCGATGCTTCATTAACTGCCCTGTTACATTTTGCTACGATCTGCTGTATCACATCTTCCAGCTTATCCCGGGATGCAAAGTTTTTCTCCCATTCACAGAGTCTTCCATTTCGCTCAATGAAAATACTTTGCGTACCATTGATCATAATTTCCGTAACTTCTTCCGCTTCCACCAGCTCCTGTAAAATATCCATTCGTCTGATCGCATCAAAAACTTCCCGTCCAAGCTGTTGTCTGTCTTTTAATGACAAAGCGTACTGCCTCGAACAGCGCACTACCATATCATCTATGATTTCTCTGACTTCCTCATCAGACACTTCTCGTGAAAGATCGATCTTCTGTCTCAGACCATTTTCCACAGTCTGTCTGCACTGTTCATATCTCTCCATACTCTATCCCTTTATCCTGTATATCCCTCAACATGCGTTTCATCTGATCCCCCAGTCTGGTCATAGCCAGCCGCTCATAATCACCGCATTCCTTCTCCCAGCCTTCCGGCAGACGGTTTACCTGGGTTTTATCTGCGATCATTTCTGCGCCTCTTGCCACCAGCAGCTTACGATACTGGGACTGCATTGCCTGAGACTGCTCACAGCTGCCCTGCAACAATATGATCTTATCGCTTCTTGCCAGCAATGAATAAAAGCCCTGACAAATTTCAGACAGATCCAGA
Source organism: uncultured Roseburia sp. (assembly GCA_964422225.1). Taxonomy (GTDB): domain Bacteria; phylum Bacillota; class Clostridia; order Lachnospirales; family Lachnospiraceae; genus COE1. The sequence goes on along the minus strand of CAYRAW010000008.1, from coordinate 12,242 downwards.
ATAATCACTTCATAGCTCCCACTATCCATCAGAATATCAATTGCCTGTTCCCATTGTTCCATTGTAATCTGCAACAGATCTGCATAGTCCAGCGCAGGAGGCAGATAATGCAGACCTCCCAGGGATTTACGCATACTTTCCAGTTTATACAGTGCCTTATCCGCATACTGTAGAACAAAATAGAAATAATCTGTTACATCTGCTTCATACTCTGTATGCAGTAAATCTTCAAATCCTGCAAAAGCCCTTAGATTCAGATACAGAACTTTATTTCCTGCATTTGAAAGTATCTGCCCTGCCGCCAGTGCTGCAGCTGTCTGCCCATCCGGTCTGTCCGGCGAATAGAAACTTATAAGCTTTGTTTTGTTTCTGGTCAGTACACTGCTGCCGCTGCAGGATGCATCTGCTGCATAATCTTCCATAACCTGTGCAAAAATTTCTCCCATGGACTGAAATTTTGCAATGACCGGATATTTTCTGCCTGCTGCCTGCCCATTCTCTCCTAACAGATATTTTTTCTTTGCCTGTATGTCATCCGCAATTTCCGTATATACATTTTCTCCAACCAGAAATATTTCAAATTTCCTTTTCTGGCTGTATGTAAGCGCCTGTTTCAGGTCGGAAAAGATAAGAATATGAAAATCTGCCGCACCTTTTCTCTCGAAATACTCCTGCATACCCTGTAGATATCGTTCATCCCTGTCACAAACTGCCAGTATCTTTTCTGTCATTTATAACCATACCTTTCCGACGTCTGCATATAATAGCACGCTGCACAATACAGGTACTGCCAGCCTGATCGTTGCTGCCTTACCTGCAACGGGCATATTATCTGTAACTGCTCCTGTCATTATGATCTTACGAATATAAAAGAACATATCTCTTAAATGCTTTCTGCATTGCTTTGAAAACAGTATTTTGATCACACATCCAGCTCCTGCAAGCAGCATTGCTGCCATAATACATGTAATAAGCTGTTCCTTGTCCAGATAACTTCCCAACAGCATAAAGAGTTTCACATCTCCTGCACCCATACCCCCTAACAGATAAAAGGGATAGAAAGCCGCAAATATTACCGTGATCTGCAAGAATGTCATGAACAATCCCTGTCCTCCCTGCTGCTGCCAGGTAAGGAATAACCCAACTGCGATTCCAGAAAACACGCACCAGTTAGGTATTTTGTATTTCATGATATCCATACAGGCTGCTATAAGCAAAATTCCTATTAAAATTTTCACTGTGTCTTTCATGCCTTTCTATCAGGTCTTTTGACCGGTCTGCCTGACGAAGGTTGATTATATCAAACGTCAATGATTTGTCTACCTGAAATGTAATAACTCGTACTGAAATGTAAAAACTCGTACTAATTTCCAGTATTTTGCATAGAATAAAGCAACAGCGCCTATACTATAATAACTTCGCAGAAAGGATGTAAATAAAGCATGAAAACTTATTTTAGCCTCAAAAGTATCCTCAATAATGATCCTCCTGAAGACAAAAACAAAGCACTTTCTCCCAGAGATATGCTGCTTGCGGATATTGCAAAAACACAGCATGCATTAGAGGTTGCTTACTGTGGTTTTGATTATGCTACCGATCCTGATTTGATAGATTGTTATATTTATGAAGTGAATTCGGTGCTGAAGAGATATCGTTTCCTGTTGAACCAGGCACAGCGCATGGAATTGTTCTTAGAAGAGGAACGCAGTCTGCGCCAGCAGACTCATATTGTAAAAGAAGCCCCCTCTATGCGAGGAAGCCTCTCTTTACATCATAATTAGTCAGACTTTCATTTAAATCTGTCCTGCCATAGGTAAGTCCTGCATAGACAGATTGTATATTATCCATAAGAGGACCTGACTGATCCTGACTGCTGATGGTATAATACGCATCATGCAGCTTGGTAAAGATCATTTGGATCACATCCAGGTTATCTGTTTTAAAACCATAGATGTCCTTTGCCAGTTCCTTATCTGCATAGCAATATAGGGAAAACAGGTTTCTGGACAGTTCATACTCAAAATTAAGACTGGTACGCATCTGTCCTATACATTCACGGGCAAGCCCCAGATTATGGACAAACTCTTCTCTGTCCTTTGCCTCATGGGCATTTCTGGCATCCTCGAGATATACAAGCAGCATCTCATATACAATGACTACGAGCTGCGTTCTGTTTGCCTGTGTAATTTTTCTTGTAAACATTTGCTTTTTTTCTGTTGTCATACTAATAACCATGCCTTTCAAACATCTGCAGATTTTCAGGTACTTTGATACCTTGTGCAGGCACAAATTTATACTGTTATTGCAGAAGCTGCAATACAGACTGTGGCCTCTCATTAGCCTGTGCCAGCATTGCTGTAGAGGACTGTACCAATACCTGCACAGTAGAATACTCTGTCATTTCTGTAGCCATATCCACATCCATGATACGGGAATATGCAGCAGTCATATTCTCCTCTGTACTATCGAGGTTCGTAATGGTATGCTCGATACGGTTTGCATAAGCACCGATTTTGGCACGGATTCCCGATAACTGGTTGATGGCATCTCCAATGGTATCAATGGCTGCTGTAGCTTTGTCCTCTGTAGTAATATCCAGATCCTTCACTCCCATGTACAATGCCTGCAGTGCCGGTATCTCTATCTGGATCACCTGTCCTTCATTGGCTCCAACCTGCAGACGCATTGCTCCGATACCTGTAAGATCTAACAGAATATTCTGTGTATCATCATTTACATCTCCTACAGAATAATTGGTTCTGGTCGTATCCGTGTGTGTATACAGATAATTATTTAATAGATCATCCTGAACAGCATCCGGTAGTGTATCAACATATTTACCACTCTTATTCTCATCCCATCCATTAGGATCTTCAATGATGACTTTAAAAGTCTTGGTCACCTTATTTACCGGATCATCTGTAGCTGCTGCTGTAATACTGAACTCTCCTGTTGTTTCGTCATATGTACAATCTGTAACTTTAATTGTCTTATCACCAAATTCGTCTGTAAATGCATTGGCAAAGTCATCAGAGAGTCCACTATATGGATCCTGTGTTGCGCCGGAATTGATAGAAGTGCTCATAACTGTCCCCTGTTTGTCCACTTCACTGACAAAATTTATCTCACTGATATTGTATTTTGCATTTCCTTTTTCGTCCTGCACAGTTACATTTCTGAAACTATCTGTAGAGAAATATTGCTTATTATAAGTAGTTGTTACACCACTGTCTTTTACTGCACTTCGGTTGTTCAGTGTAAGTTTTACTTCAAAATTGTTTTCCCCTTTAATTACAATGTTCTCATCTTCCAATATAACTCTGGAGCCATCCGGGAATGCCTTCAACCCCGAATTTGTTGTCACACTCGTTACCAGAGCGTCACGGATTTTATCTGCACTGACTGCTGAGTATTTATCCTCATGGGTGACCTGACCATTTGCATCTTCTTTGATATATGCATCAAAGTCTTTGATCGTATCCTCATCATGATAATACTCCAGTCCCTTGATCATATAAGTTCCACTGGTCACACCATCACTATAGGACATAACCTTGACATTCTCTGTATTGGTATAGCCTTTATAAGCGAAGCTGCCATCCAAAAGATTCTGTGCATTGAACTGTGTTGTCTCTGCAATTCTGTCCAACTCCTGCACAAGCTGATCGATCTCCAACTGAATCTGCTCACGGTCAGAATCGGCATTCGTGCCGTTGGCAGCCTGAATGGCAAGTTCATTCATTCTTTGCAGGATCTCATGCATTTCTGTCATAGCACCATCTGCCGTATTTACAACAGAAATACCATCGTTTGCATTGTTGTTTGCCTGCTTCAAACATTTGATCTGTGAACTCATTTTTAATGAAATTGCCAGACCTGCTGCATCATCTGCCGCACTGTTGATCTTTAATCCACTTGAAAGCCTTTCTATAGAATCAGAAAGACGGTTATCATTATTATTCAGGCAATTTCTGGCAATGATAGATGAAATATTATAATTGATCCTCATGTTTCTTCTCTCCTATTCTGCACATATTCTATGCTTGTACATCAGGCTGCTGCCTGTTGAAGATTCAGACCCTGCAAAGCGGTCATAAAAGCTTTGGCTGTCTGGTATAATTCTTTTGTAGAAAGCTTCTCGGATTCCTCTATATCTCTGTCCTGTCCAAATCTGTTTAGATCAAGCTCTTTTGTCTCTACAAGACTGACTGATATCTTTTTCTCCACACCAGTTTCCTGTTGTGTTCTGGTAAATTCTTCTTCCAGATTTGTTTCTAACTGTTTCATATCATCCCAGAAAAGCTTTCGGTCATATGCGATCATTCCTGAGACTTTTTCACCGGTAACATCAAAATCGGCAACTACTTTGCCAAGTGCCTCGGTATCCATCGTTACAGTAACCTTACCCACCTGACTGCTGTTATGATATATCTTTAGATTAATAGATGTCAGTTCTCCTTTAATATTGACCGGAATTTCATAATTTTCTTCTTTTGCAAGATTTCCAGCCAGCGACAGACTCTTGTAAAGTGTTTGTGCAGCTTTCACATCAATAACCGAATCTGATGCATGCACCAGATTTTCAACTGTGGCTGATGCCTCTCCGATCAGCTGCTGATATGCACTGACTGCACTGTCTTTATCTGTCATATTGTCTGATACCTGTTCTGCGGTCTGCCACAGATCATCTTTTTCAATATCTCCTGCTGATTCAAAGGCATCATTGACACTTGTGTCATTTTTTGTACTGGCAGCCCCGCTTCTTCCAAATATCTGTTTATACAGCAATCCTCTCTCCATAATTAACAGTTCTGCAGCCTGAATATTATTCACACTGACTGGCTGTTCATAATCGATCAGCGTCTGAATCACAGCATCTTCTGTTTCCTGTACTGCATTCATATTTTGTCTGAACTCCTGTACTCTGCTCTGCTGTATCCCTTTATCTTTATTTTGTTGTGCGTTTGCCTGTTCCAGATTCTGTGCAAACTGCTCTATTGTAGTATCTGCTTTTATATCCATACTCTGCAGTGCAGCCGGATCTGTATGCTGTGCAAGCTCATCCTTGATCTCTCCTGATAATCTGGCATAATACCTGGTCTGATCCTGATAATCCTGTGAGGCTGTATTCTGTCCATTATTTTCTCTATACCCTGCCATGATCTGCTCATCAATGGCATCTGACTTTGAGATAAGTTTCTCCAGCCCGCCAAAAGTATCATCTATGGAAACATCCATATTTTTATGCTGACTGGTACGTACCGCAGACAACATATTTTTAAAATTCATTTCCGCACCAGAGGCTACCACACTTCCGATAACTGCTCCATCTGATTTTTCGATCTGCCTGAAAAGGCGGTAAATCCCAATATATGCCTCCCGCTCATTTTCCGTAATAGAATGGCTTCTATCCAGCTTTTGTAAATAACGGGAAAACTTCTCCGCATCTGCTCCAGTATCTTTATCCTGTTCGTTAAGATACTGATCCAACTCATCCAGATTCATTTCAAGCGGATTGATCTGCTCTCTGATCATCTGAAGTGTTGTTGCCGGTGTCATACGTCTGATCACTCCGGTTACCTGGGAATCTGCTTCTTTTACAGAAGCAATGTTCTCTTTTGTGATTTCCATGTTGTTGTAACCCAGAATCCTGACTGCTCTCCGGTTACTGTCATTTAATTCCAGATCCAGATCTTCCAGTATATCATCAACATTACGGAATGCTTTTTTAATACTGTCCCCCAGATCCTTACGTGGTGCAGTCATCAATGCTTCATAGGTTTCTCCTGCCTTCTCATATTTGCTTTGCAGGAAACTTCCTTCCTGATATAGGGTCTGTAATGTAAAGGGTGTCTTGCTTGCAGATATCTTGCCTGCCAATGCAGCAGGCATAGATGCCAGTTTATCAGTCACCTCCAGAGTATCTTCATACCAGATTGCCCTTTCCTCGCTGATTTCCTGTGTTTCGCCTCCAAACATGGCTGCTTTGAGATTAGCTTCTGTTATTTTTAATGCCTCTACTAATTGTGAAAGTTCCGTAGTATCTATCTGATACCCACTCTTTAATAACTGGCGGTTTGCTTCTTCTGTCATCATCAGGCGAATTTCTTCCATCTGACGTCTGGCTTCGATCTCCTTTACAGATAATTCTTCTGGCTGAGCACCCATTGTACTCTCTATTAACGAATCTTCTGACTGCTGCCCCTGTCTCGCTTCTATTTCTTTTTGTGTGGCATACAGATTTCTAAGGTTGAGAACTTCTCCTGATTCCACTGTTTCATGTATTGCTTCATCACTGATCGCCGCTGCTTCCTGTGTCAGCTCCTGTGCCTGCTGCCAGATGGGCTGTTCACCTGTCAGCAATGCCTTGCCAGGCTGTTTCCCATTGCCCATTGCCGTGATCGTGACATCCATAAGTTGTTCCATATCCATTGGCAGATCCAGACTTTTTAATTCTGACACCGTTGTCAGGTTTTGTGGAGTAAGTTCAATTCCTGACTCTATGAGCCATCTGGCATTTGCCTGTACTTCCTGTGTATTTTCAAGCCCTGACTGGCTGATCACAGTATCAATTCCACTTTGCAGTTTATCCCAGTCAACCGTATCTGCCTTTCTGGCATAATAACCCTGTCCATAGTCACTGTAATACCCCTGTGCCTGTTTCATTGTGGCCGCACTGGAAAACTGTGCTACATAGAGATTATCCACTGTAGGAAGTTTATGATTAAGCAGCATATATTTTACAGCGTCTTCACCAAGCGTTCCGATTTGTGATGCCTGCGCGATAGCCTCTGCCAATGCCTCCACATTATCCTCTGTAACAGGAATATCTGCCTGCTGCATTTTGTTGATCAATTCATTGGCATCTATACGGCTTCCCGTTATCTGTTCCACAGTTTCTGTATTGAGATCGTCATTATATCCTGCAATTTCTACGCCCGCTTTGGCAAGTGTTACTTTGATCCTGTCTACGATACTGACATAAGTTTCTACATCTGTACTGCCAAGTTGGAAGCCTTCTTCCTGCATTTTCTCCATGTCTTCCCCTGAAACAGAATTAGACATTACGATCATAAAGTCTTTTTGGGCCTTAACGTTCGTATTTTCGACCTTCGACATAATATCCTCTGCGGTCAATCCGTGACCCTGATATGCGTTGTCATCCATAACTTTATTATCTGCAATGTCTAATGAATATCCGCTGCTCCTGACCTGTACGGAATCAGCAGTTGTCTTATATGTAGTTGTCTTGTCGGTATCGGTCACATGGGACGATGTATACTGTGCATCTAATGTTATATTCATCCTGTTAACCTGACCTTTCCAATCACGATGTCCTTTTACTGACACTTTATATCTCGACAAATTTGGGTAAAAACTTAAGAGGAGCAGAAAAAGTAACCTTATTTCTGCTCCTCTTATATGAAATATCATAATCTGCTTTTTAACTGTTTTTTACTGCTTCCAATGCCTGTGCCAGGTCATTGATGATATCATTTACATTCTCAATACCTACTGAGAGTCTGACCAGATCAGGACTTACACCTGCTGCAACCAGTTCTTCGTCATTCATCTGTCTGTGTGTTGCAGAAGCAGGATGCAAAACGCAGGTATGCGCATCTGCTACGTGTGTCGCGATCATGGCTACCTTCAAATGTGCCATGAACTTCTCCGCTGCACTTCTGCCACCTTTTACGCCAAAAGATACAACTCCACATGTGCCATTTGGCATATACTTCTTAGCGCGTTCGTAATACTTGTTGCCTGGAAGTCCCGGATAATTGACCCAGGATACACACTCATGTGCCTGCAGGAATTCTGCTACTTTCTGCGCATTTTCACAATGCCTTGGTACTCGTACATGCAGAGATTCCAGTCCCAGATTCAAAAGATACGCATTCATGGGCGCCTGCATTGCTCCCAGATCTCTCATAAGCTGTGCTGTCGCCTTGGTAATAAATGCACCTCCCAGTCCGAACTTCTCCGCATAAGTAACACCATGATAGGATTCATCAGGAGTTGTAAGTCCAGGGAACTTCTCTGCGTGTGCAAACCAGTCAAATTTACCGGAATCTACAATACATCCACCCAAAGAAGCATCATGTCCATCCATGTACTTGGTTGTTGAGTGAGTGACAATATCTGCCCCCCATTCAAATGGTCTGCAGTTGATCGGGGTTGCAAAGGTATTATCCACGATCAGAGGAACACCGTGTGCATGTGCTGCCTTGGCAAATCGTTCAATATCAAATACTACTAATGCAGGATTAGCAATGGTTTCTCCAAAGACCGCCTTGGTGTTAGGACGAAATGCAGCTTCCAGTTCCTCGTCTGTACAATCAGGGTCAATAAAAGTAACTTCAATTCCCATACGCTTCATCGTTACGGCTAACAAGTTATAGCTTCCACCATAAATCGTAGAAGAAGATACCACATGATCTCCGGCTCCACAGATATTAAATATTGCAAAGAAAGTAGCTGCCTGACCTGAGGATGTCAGCATTGCAGCAGAACCTCCCTCTAATGCACATATCTTGGCTGCTACATGATCATTGGTAGGATTCTGGAGTCTGGAATAAAAATATCCTTCTGCCTCCAAATCGAACAATTTACCCATGTCTTCACTGGTATCATACTTAAAAGTCGTACTCTGAATAATAGGAATCATTCTGGGTTCTCCGTTTTTGGGTGTATAACCTGCCTGTATACATTTTGTTTCTCTTTCCATTGCCTTATCTCCTTTATTTAATAATCCGATGCATGGTCAACCCAATACATCGGATCTGTTTTTAAAACAAATATACAACTGCTGTTAATGGCGGAAGCGGAATCGCAACATACTGATCTCTGTTGTCACACTTTCCTTTTTGGGCTTTTATCTCCCTTGGCACCTTATGCCCTGCTCCTCCGAAACGTTCTTCATCAGAATTGATCACAAGTTTATACCTTGTATCCATCGGTACACCTACTTTATAGTCGCAGTACTCTACCGGTGTCATGTTAAGGACAAATAACATGTGTTGCTTTCCATCTCTGGTACGACGTACAAAGCTGTATATACTTCTGTCTTTATCATCTGCATTCATCCATTCAAAGCCCAGCCAGTCATTATCAATTTCATACAGACATGGGTGTTTACGGTATATCTTCAGCAGTTCACCTACAAAATCATGCATTCCACGGTTAAGCGGATTCGCCAGCATATACCAGTCGAGTTCTCTGGCTTCGCTCCACTCACGCTCCTGTCCAAAATCCTGTCCCATAAACAGAAGCTTTTTGCCTTCATGCCCCAACATATATGTATAACCAACTCTCAGGTTTGCATACTTGTCAACTTCATATCCCGGCATTTTATTGACCATAGAACACTTTAAATGTACTACCTCATCATGTGATAAAGGCATAATATAGTTCTCACTGTCATTATAGGTCATTGCAAAAGTCATTTTGTAATGATTGTCTTTTCTAAAATAAGGATCTAACTTCATGTACTCACAGAAGTCATGCATCCATCCCATGTTCCACTTGAAAGAGAAGCCCAGACCACCATCCTTGGGCGCTCCTGTTACTTTAGGCCACGCCGTAGATTCCTCTGCGATTGTCATAACTCCTGGATATGAACCATGAATTACGGAATTAAGATGTTTAAAGAACTCTATTGCATCCAGATTCTCGTTTCCACCATATTTATTAGGCAGCCATTCTCCATCCTTTTTGCCATAATCCAAATACAACATACTGGCAACAGCATCCACGCGGAGTCCGTCAACATGGAATTCCCGAATCCAATATAATGCATTGGCAATCAGAAAATTGCGCACCTCATTTTTTCCATAATTGAATATCTTGGTTCCCCAGTCCGGATGTTCACCCATTCTCTTATCGGGATGTTCATACAGACAGGTTCCATCAAATTCACACAGACCATGTGCATCTCTTGGGAAATGAGCCGGTACCCAGTCAAGAATGACTCCAATATTGTTCTTATGGAACAAATCTATCAGATATCTGAAATCATCCGGTGTACCATAACGTGAGGTTGGCGCATAATAACCTGTAACCTGATATCCCCAGGAACCATCATAGGGATATTCTGCAATACCCATTAATTCAACGTGCGTATATGGCATATCCTTAAGATACTCTATCATCCTGTCGGCAAACTGACGATATGTATAAAAGCCATCTTCTGTACCGTCCGGATGTTTCATCCAGGAACCAATATGACACTCATAAATAGCAAGAGGTTCTTTGTTCATATCCTTTTTCTCTCTTGCAGTCATCCACTTGGAATCATTCCATTCAAAATGATTCAGGTCATAGACTCGGGAAGCCGTTCCCGGACGCAATTCTGCATAATTAGCATAAGGATCTGCTTTATAGAGCTTCCTGCCATCAGCAAGTTCTATCAGGTACTTATACATCTGACCTTCTGATACATTTTCAATAAAAGTGGTATAGATGCCACCCTTACCGATGCGTTCCATCTTATTGGCAGTCTCATTCCAACCGTTAAACTCACCAATTACATAAACATCCTGTGCGTTTGGTGCCCACACTGCAAAAAATACACCATCTTTTCCATTATGGGTACACATATGTGCACCAAGTTTTTTGTATATCTCGTAGTGTGTTCCCTGACCAAATACATACTGATCCGCTTCAGAAATAAATACATCATTAGTCTGCTTTAACACTTTGCTCATACCCATACCCCATTACATAAAATCTCTTTCCCTTAATACAATCATATCTTCTCTGTCATAGCGCTTAGCAAATAGAACATCTACAAAATTCTTAAAATTAAACTTCTTGGATTTCCAGATCGCTTCATCAATGATGTCTCTTACTTCATCTTTGGTAACAACATGATTACCACTCTGACTATTGGCAATTCTGGTATAAAGAGCCAATGTACCCAGCTCATCAATGGAATATTCCAGTGCCAATGCATAATTTTTAGCATAAGCAACCAGTGCATTGTTATCCATTTCCATAAGGTCAATTCTGATATTGAAATAATCAGCTATCATTGCCTGCTTTTCCAGAAGATGTGTGATCTCTTTACGTGTATCCTCCATGATAACGATCAGTCCTAAATTATCCTGATTTAGAAGGTTAGACATTTCATAAAGCTTGTCCTGAGTCAGACCATTTGCTTTTTCAATGATGATAGCTCCATTTCCCAGTTTTGCAAAAACTTCACTCAGATCCCTCATGTTAAGCTTTTCACCGGTAATTTTCGCTGCCTTACCGGAGAAATTAGCATCCATTGCCTGATATTCACGAATCAGGTTCTTTGCCATACGAACCGTTCCCAAACCCGGCTCACCTGTAATGATCACATTACCTGTGTATGCTGCCAGACTCATCTTGTCCAATGCAAAAATGATCTGTTTACGAATCTTTTTCGTTACTGCAAAGTTCTCAAAAAGTTCCTGCTCTTCGGGTGTAAATTCCCGCAGTTCTTCTTTCTTTACCCCTTTTGTCTCCTTGTCAGTTGTCTCGATGATCTTATCAGGAAGATTACCTATTTCCTCGGTATTCATATGGATCTCCTGTGTTTCAAGAACTGGCTGTGATTCATCCTGTGTGTCTTCTATAACGCCCTCTTCTTCCATGAGTTCGTCTTCTATATATTCTTCCTGATCATACAATTCTTCCTCTGTATCTTCCGGAATTTCTTGCTGCTTTGGTTCTTCCTGAGCATATTCTTCTGCTATATGATCAGCTTCCGGTTCTGCTGCTTCTCCTATTTCTTCCGGTTCTGTCTCCATTTCATAGAGTTCTTCCGTTTCCTGTGACAGTTCTTCCGTTTCAGTAGTTTCTTCTATCTCTGTAAGTTCCTCTACTTCGCTGTCATTTGATTCTTCCAGTATTGTCTGCGTCTGTATAACAGGTTCCTTAACAATACTGTCTTCTTCCTCTAACTCACCAAGTATCCCACTCTTAATAGAATTATCAAAGTTCTCAAAAATCTTGCCGGTCTGCTGTAATACCAGCTTACGAACTTCTTCCTTCTGTTCTTTGGCCTTTTCCTGCTTCATTTTTTCCCATTCTTCCAGAACTTCATCCAGATTCATCTGTCCTGTCATCGGCTGGAATACTTCTTCCTCAGCAGGAAACTGCTCTGGTACGGGCTGCTCCATTACAGATTGTTCCGGTACTGGCGGTTCCTCATATACATTCTCACCGTTCTGCTCCAAACGGGCATGCTCTTCCTGTACAGACTCCTCTGTTGT
>CAYRAW010000007.1:1935-31097 GCA_964422225.1 uncultured Roseburia sp. | reverse complement strand
CGTATTTGCAGGATAATTTTCCTCATTTCCAAATACATCATCACAAATTGCCTGAATATCAGGGTCCTGAGTGGTATAAATACTAAGACCGCCACTATATAAAAGGTTATATGCCTGTGTTTCATTATAGCCTTTTACTTCCATGAGATCTTCGAGAACCTGTTCAGTCAGTGCATCTACAAAATATGTAAAGACTGATTTATCTTCGACTTCTTCATTAACGGTTGCGATACGGCTGTATACATCATCAGCCATTGCTTCATCATATTCTGCCTGAGAGATCATACCCTGATCTTTCATATTATTAAGTACTTTTTCACGTCTCTGCGCATTATTATCAGGATGTGAGATGGGGTTGTATTTGGAGGGATTCTGGGTGATGCCTGCAATAACTGCACACTCTGATAAGGTAAGCTGATACGTAGGCTTGTTGAAATATCGTTGAGCGGCAGCCTTAACTCCCAGTGTATTCTGTCCAAGGTTAATGGAATTCATATAGCATTCCAGTATCTGTTCTTTACTCCATACCTTCTCCAATTCGAGTGCAAGGTATTGTTCCTGAATCTTACGTTTGATACTCTGCATGGTACTTTCATCTGTCCAGCCATCAAATACATTATTTTTCAGTAACTGCTGAGTGATCGTGGAAGCACCCTGTGAAAGGCTGCGATCCTTGATGACCTGTACGCCTGCACGGATAATACCTTTGATATCTATACCGTTGTGCTGATAGAAACGTTCATCTTCGATAGCAACGAATGCGTCTGCCAGATTCTGTGGAATTTTGTCCATGGATTCCCAACTACGGTTGGAATCAGCGGCTACCAGCTTGGTTGTTTCATTGCCCTGCGCATCATAAACGATGGTTGCATATCCTTGAGGAATAATGCCTACATTAGAAATCGAAGGAGCTGAGTATAAGATACCTTTGAAAGCACCAATACCCAGACATGCGCCGATTATACAAAATGCAAGTAATGCAGTAAGAATCAGTTTCAAAGCAGATACACAACACATCTTTTTTAACTTAACTGATTTTGAAGTCAGGGATTTTTGAATCTTATGGATTCCCTTTTTCCCATAATTCATAGTGTCACCTCCGCATGTGTAAAACTAGTCATTTTATGTAATGATATCGGATCATATCCTGACCCTATATTAATACCATTCTACTTATTATAGCAAATTACATAATCTAAATAAAGGTTTTTTTATAACAGTTAGTATACACACGTATTTTACATTTTAATCACAGTTTGATATACTAATTAAGAATGGTGGAAAAGGAGCAGGGAATGGAAACAAAACAGGAATATGATAGATATATAATGCTATCCAAAGGGGCGCAGGCTGAACTGGTAGAGAAGAAATCCAGATTTATAGCAACAGTAAGACCAGTGGCGTCGGAGGATGAAGCAGTTGCTTTTATAGATGAAATGAAAAAGAAATACTATGATGCCCGACATAATTGTTCTGCTTTTGTCATTGGCAGTAAAGGAGAACTGACCAGAAGCAGTGATGATGGTGAACCAAGCGGTACAGCAGGCAGACCGATGCTGGAAGTCCTTACAGGAAGCGGAATCCGAAATATTGCTGTGGTAGTGACCAGATATTTTGGAGGTGTGCTGCTTGGAACCGGAGGATTAGTCCGGGCTTACTCCGGTGCTGTAAAAATGGCATTGGAACAGTGTGAGACGATCACACGCCGGTATGGAGTGCAGTTGCTGATCAGGACAGATTATAACGGAGTAGGCAAAATACAGTATCTGCTGGGAAGCCGAAATGTGGTAATCCAGGATTCGGTGTATGCAGCAGACGTTGAAATGACAGTTCTTGTTCCGATAGAGGAATATGACAGACTGTGCAAGGAACTCGTTGAGGCTACCAATGGCAGGGTAGGATTGGAAGAAATAGAGAAGCTGTATTATGATGCATGAATCAATGTATAGTGGAATAACAGAACAACTTTTGTTTGCAAATACAAAATATGAAAGAATGGACATGTCTTTCCTTGTAAAAATCTCATCGCTTGATTATGGAGAGAAACATAGAGTCGTTATAGTTGGTTTCAAGAAAAAATTCGCAGAGGAAAAGTTAAATACAACGCAGCAATTGCTGAGATCAGGCTATGGAATAATGCTCAGTACTGTCTGGAATGCACTGCTGATATGTATTCTTCCGGAAAAAATGATTTTACTGGATAAAATAAAAGAGTTATATCATTTTCTTGAAAAACAGCATGGAGATTTGAAGCTGGCGGGAAGTACGATAAAACTGAAACTGGAAGATAGCCACATTAGGTTACAGGAGGCCATCCGTACTTATGATATCATGAGCGTTAGTGAGGGGGAACATGCTTGCATGCTCATCCCGAACGGCGAATGACGATCATGAACGAAGTTCATGATATAATAGATTCCATGAAGAAATGTGACGAAAATATCATGTTTTATGAGGATCTTGGAATATTTGGACTTCTTTATGATCTGAATGAAACTACAGTCTTTGAAACATATTATAATGGGATATTTCAAAATATATGGGCGTATGATGAGCATAATGAGGCACATCTGTTTGAAACTCTTGAGTGTTATTTTAAGAATAACTGTGACAAATTGAAAACAGCAGAGGAACTTTATATACATGAAAATTTCAGGTAAATAAAGCAAAGGCGCTTGATTGAAGAATTAATTCATTCGAGCGCCTTTTTGTATTTAGCATGGGGCTTATCGCTTCACTTGTTATTCTTGGACTGATTGGTGCACTTGGACTTGGAACCGGGAAAATAGTCGAGCAGCCAGCGGTAGTCGATGGAAGTTTTTCAAGTATAATAAATATGTGTGGTCTTGCATTTTTCCTGTTTATTGCTAGTGAATTTGTAATTCCTATTTCTAAAGATGTCAGAAATGCAAAGAGAAATGTTCCTCTTGGAATGGTTCTAAGTCTTGTAATTATCCTTGTAATGCAGTCGATCCTTGTGGTTGGTTTTAAGAACTATACGCCCTGGGCTGATTTAGCGGCTTCACCATCCCTTCATATTTTATATGGTACATTATTACTGGGAAATGTTGGAAAAGTATGGATGGCTATAGTAGCTATTCTTGCAGTTGTAAGTTCTGTGAATTCCAACATTGCAGGTCTTGCACATATTGCGGCAGGTATGGCTAAAATAGGCCTTTTACCGGAGTTTTTCATGAAACGTAATAAGAAAGGTGTTCCGTATATTTCTATTCTTATCATTGGTGGTGTTATGCTCATTATTAATGCAACGGGGTTATCTACTACAGATGAACTTTCTTTTATGATTTTAAGCGCCAGTGTTATTTTGATGATAGCTTATATTCTTGTACAGATAGATGTTCTCATTCTGAGAAAAAGACTGCCTAAGGCACCCGGAAATTTTAAAGTTCCATTTGGACCTGTAATTCCTGCAATTGGAATGGCTGGAACAGCCTGGATGATTTGGAATATAGCCAGTGATAATGCAACAAGATTCAGAGTTTATGAATTATGTCTGATCATGTTCGCAGTACTGATCGTATATGCAGTTCCATGGCTGAAAATGAAAAAAACAGGCATTCTTTAAACCCGTTCCGGTGGAAAAAGTTATGGCAATGGAAAATGACAAGTATCAGGAGTATCATAGGAAAAAAGATAGAGCAAAAAGCTAATAGTGAAACTGGGAAATGATTATAAAGCAAAAGCATCGTCAGAAATGGCGGTGCTTTTGCTTATAATGGGCAGAAATTCTCAGCCGGGTTCGGAGATACGGGTAACACCGACATAGATAGCGGAAATCTTATACCAGGTAGGATAATCTACAATACCGGTAGCTGGCAGACCAAAGATTCTCTGGAAAGTCCTTACAGCCTCAGCAGTGCCACTACCATAGATGCCATCCTCTGCAATCGTTGGAATGGCGGGATAATTTTGAGCGATTCTATTTAACTGCTGCTGTAATTGGAGTACCTTTTGACCGGAAGAACCAATCGTAAGGTCATATCCGGGCCAGGAGGAAGGAATACCTGAGATATACTGGGTGGAATTAATGTACATATCATTTCCATAGTAATATCGGATGATTTCGATGGGGGTATATCCCTGTTCGCCCAGATAGCGGCTGCCCCATTGGGAAAGTCCCTCACAAGTCACACGGTTGCCGTCACAATAGGAAGTGAAGATAGGCTGTCGTACACCTGGACGCGAGAGAAAATTGGAAAAGATGGAGTCTACAATGCGGTCAATATTTGAGTAAATATTTCTGCCATAGATCCATTTCTGGTCATAGGCGGTGGAGGAAGTAATTGTGAAGTCATAGCCCTGGTTGCGGTACCACTCCGTATACACCCTGTTCAGCGTAAAGGACATAATAGCCAGTGTATTGGCGTAAATGGTGGATTCAGGCCAGGTAGCATAAATTTCCGAAGATACAACGTTTTTGATGTAATCGGTATAACGGACGTAGTAATTTTGTGCAGTTGGGTCTTGGGGAACACCATCATGGACAATGACATATTCAGGGATGACCACACGGCTTAGAACGATCTCACCGGATTCATCCATAGGCTTGATTTCATCTTCTGGAATCTTGGGCGGATATTCTCCATACAGGGTGTGGTCAGGGATGACGATAGGTTCTTCCAGCCTGAATTCTTCCAGTGGATTGAGAGATATGGGCTGGATCGCGGTGACATCAGCCAGAATCTCTGTACCTGAGACATAGGCATCCTCATATCCGGGAGCGCTGACCGCTATATTGTATTCTGCATACGGCTGGATTTCGTTGGTAGGGTCTTCACTATAGGAGATGTTGGGAGCCGGAAGACTGACTGTCTGTGTCTGACCGGAATTATCAGTGGTGAGAGTCTCGACTACAGTATCTGGATTGCTGGTAAGACTTATTGTAATAGTAGCATCCTTCACAGGGATAAAGCCGAGAGCCGAGGTTACATTGATAGACAGATTGCCTGAAAAAGATAAATCCTGAGTTTGTGCAGTGTAGATTGATTTGGACATAATAAACCCCTGCAGCTATTTTACAATAGTATATGCAGGAGTTACTGGAAGGTTCGCTATATAATTATGTAGGTTACAGTATGTTGTTTAGTATGATATAATGATGTAAAATCACTTGCTCACAAGTGTGATTTTACGAAATGCATTGAGTGAGCTATGCTCACGATATAATGGACAGGTCATATGAGGAAAAGCGGCGTCTGTACAAACAACGGTCATGTCGGGATCAAAGCAGAGGGTGGAGAAAGAAAAATGAAATCAGCAAATGAAAAAAAGATGGAAGCGTACAATCAAATGTGCGTCAGGCTGGGATTGCAGTCAAGCAGCGAATACGAGGCATTTTGCGGAGTAGTCAGTGGATATGATGTGGTAGTATCTGTACCGGATAGACGTTTACAGTTGTAACTTCCGCAGAAGGAACGATGCTTTTGGATAAGGCAATGTCCAAGGAAATCGTAAAGATGCACAAGGCAATCAAAACTGCAAAGCAGACGGGCAGACAGATCCAGATAATTATGGTAGCCGTCTGGCACTTGATGATCAGCAGAAAGCAATGAAAAAGGACAATGTGACCGCCGGTATTGTGGGTGCTTTTCTGGGATCATTGATCGGTGTGTTATGTATCATTGTTATTGGAGAGCTGGGATATGTAGTGGCAATATCAGGTGTGGTAATGGCTATTTGTGTATTGAATTCTCACAGTATGCTGATGTAAATATTACTATATTTGACTGTTATAGAATGATACCGGAAATGCTGTCAGAAGGCTATATTGATATGGCAAATTATATGATGAATCTGTTTATGATATATGCATTCCTGTTACTTGGAATGGTGTCTGCAATTAAAGGATTTATCAACGATAAAAAGTATGAAAACAGAATGATCCGTATTGGTGGTGCATATGTAACCCAGATGCCGACAAATGATGTACCGGAGAATATGCAGTAGGATAATGTAACAATAGAAACAGAGTTAGAAAACAGGTTATACAGTCTGATCAATTGCCATAGCATCTGCTGCGGTATTCTTTTTTGCACTGCTGTCATAGGTTGTGGATGTATCATCCTTTTTCAGCAGATCATTCAGAACCGAATTGGTGATTTTAGATTTCTTCTCTGTCTTATCCAGAAGTTCATCCAGTACTTTGTTGGTAATCTTTGTAGAGGATTTCGAAGTACTGTCATAAGTGTATTTATTCGTTGTTTTATCTGTAGAAGTTGAATCCTTGGAAGTATTTGTTTTGCTGGAAGTATCTGTCTTGGAATCGGAATTCTTAACTGTGGAATAATAAGAATCCATCAGTTTGTGATAAGTTCCTCTTTTAATCAGTGAAGCATCTCCCAGAGAACTGTAGAGACTGCCAAAGGCAGAAGTAGGGTTTCCCAGAGAAGTATTAAAAAAACTGTTAATAGAAGAAGACGTCCATGAGATATTTGCCATATATATCACTCCTTTTCTAATAAGGCTATCGGCATAAGAAGGCAAAAAGTTAATAGCAGAAAACACATTTTTTTCACATTTTGGACAATTTTTAATAACAAATTTTTCCTATGATAAAAAAAGATATTTCAGTGAAATGGAGGAGGAAGCATGGAGAACACATCAGACAATCAGGAAAAAGAGAAGAAAACGCGTGTCGGGAGAAAGAAGCTGGTAGTCACTGTCATAGGAGTGGGTGCGATACTTATGGCATCAGGAGTGGCAGGTACGATGTATTACAGACAGACTCAGAGCAGTACAACACAGGAGAATGGTGGATCGTGGGGATATCAGAATGGTAAAAATATGAACGAGGATCTGGTAACGGCATCGGGCACGACTTCCATCGGTGTGGATGCAGTGACTTTTGCAATTGATTTCTTGGAGGATACCAGTCTGTATGTGGAAGAGGTCTATGTTTCTTCAGGTGATGAAGTGGAAGCGGGTACGCAGTATCTGAAATTCACAGATGACAGTATAGAGGAAGCCAGAAGTGAATTGGAGACTACGGCTAAAGAGGCAGAAATTGCTTACCGAAGCGGTGTGATCACTACTCAGGAGAGTAAGATAGAGGCAAAGTACACATATCAGCAGACCCTGTTGGACGCGCAACAGGCACAGCAGGTATATGAGGATGCGCTGGCAGCAGCACAGGCAACTCTGGATGCAGCAGAAGAGGCTTATACCGAAGCGCAGGATGACTATAATGAATACCTGTATAAGGTAGAAAACAACACCTTTTATGAAGATTATGAAGTAGAAGAGAAGAAAACAGCCTATGAAGAAGCATATGATCTCTATGTGAACAGAGTGGATTATTGGGAGCTTACAGAAGATGAGCTGGATAGTCTGGATTCTTCTTCAAGCTCTATGAGCAGCAGTACGACAACCGCCAGTACAAGTACAACTGCTTCTGATAGTTCTGCGACCACATCGGGAGCCGGAGGTATGATGGGCGGTGGCTCAAGTGCGGCTTCACAGGAAGAACAGGCAGCCAAAGCAGACAGACAATGGATATTAAAGACAGTATCACTTCTGGAAGAGCGAATGGATGAAGCAGAAGATGAATATGAGCAGGCCAAAGAAGACTATGAAGATGAGATAAATGGTGCAGAACTGAAATTACAGAAATTGCAGAATACTTATGAGTCCAAACGAGAGGCATATGAAGCTGCACAGATTGCTTATCAGAAAGAAATTCTGAGTGCAAAGACGACATATGAGACTACTCTTGCAAAAGGACAGACTGCACAGAATGACTATGATACACAGTTAACGAGTCTGTCAGAGTCTTTGGAGAAGCTGGCAGATGCAAAACAGGAAGCAGAAGAGAATCTTGCATTATTTGAATCTTTAATAGGAGATGGATATCTGTATACACAAGAGGCAGGAACGATTCTTATGTCCAGAGCAGAAGAAGGAGAGACACTGGCTGGCGGAGATATCGTCTTTGCATACAGTAATCCGGAGAAGATCACAGTTTCTGTAGCAGTATCACAGGATTCCATTGCGCAGTTAAGTGTTGGTGAAAGTGCGATGGTCATGATTTCTGACTATGGCAATTATAATGGTGTGATAGAGTCTATTGATCCGGTATCATCTTCTGACAGCAGAACTTCAGTTACATATACTGTCGAAGTTGCACTGGACGGAGATGTGAGTGATCTGAGTGCTAATCTGACAGCTACGGTAATCTTTGGCATGGATGCAGATAATGTACAGAATGAGAAGGCACAGCAGCCTCAGACAGAGATGGAAGAAGAGACACAGATACAAACAGAAGAAAATACACAGCAGGGAGGAAGCGGAAATGAGTAAGAAAAAGATGAGTAAAAAGAAAAAGCTTCATATTCTGTTGTGGATTGCAGCGATACTGGTAATTGCAGGAGCAGCAGGCTATACACTTTTTATCAAACCAATGATGGAACAGGAAGAAGTTGTATACAGGGAAAACACAGCACAATATGGTATCCTTCAGAATGGTGTGACAGAGAGTGGCACGGTGGAATTTGGTGTGACTTCCCAGGTGTATGATCTGGATCTGTCCACAGAGGATGATGAAGATGACGACGATGACGATGATGAAGAGGAAGATTATCTGAAAGTAGAAGAAGTATATGTGGCTGTAGGACAGCGTATTTCAGAAGGTGATCCTGTGTATAAATTCACTCAGAGCAGTATTGACAAGGTAAGAAAGACGCTGACTTATGCAAAGACGGAAGCGCAGATTGCGCTGAATGAAGCCCAGACCCAGTATGATGTGGGCGTGTTGACTGCCGGCTTGTCCTATGATGAGACAATGCTTGCGTCTTCTCTGGCAGAACAATCCTATAACAATACGATAGCGCAGTTGTCCAATGATCTGGCAGCGAAGACTCTGGAGATAGAGCAGCTACTGGCTGATATTTATGACATTCAGTGCTCATTGGTGGATGATGATTACAGAGATCAGAGGGACGACCTGAAAGAAGCTTATGAGGATGCCATAGAGGATGTGGAGGATGCCAGCGAGGAGTATGTGACCAACCGTGTCACAGCAGCGCAGGCTTTCAGGACAGCCAGAGAATCCTATGAGAACTTCCTGGAGCAGTTTGATGAATCTAACGAGGAAATACAGGACAAGATCGATCAGGTCTATGAGATACAGGAAGAAATATTGTATACACAACAGCTTATGCAGAAGGATATTCTGGAAGCAAGTCAGACTTATGAGAGTGATACGTTAAGTGGAAGTATAGCGCAGAACACCTATGACAGCAGTCTTACAGGATATGAGAGCAGTCTGAAAAAGGCAAAAGAAGAACTGGAGGATGCGTCCCAGCTTCTGTCTGATTTTGAAGAATTCATAGGAGATGGAACGATTTACGCACAGGGAAGCGGATTGATAACAGAGGTTGGCTTTTCTGAGGATGAATATCTGGAAACAGCTGGTGTATTGATCTCTTATGCAACAAGTGATGCCATGACAGTATCTGTCGATGTATCAGAGGAAGATGTTGTGACCATGAAAGTAGGTGACGGCGTAACCCTTGCATTCACAGCTTATGAAGATGAGACTTATGAAGGAATTATTCAGTCGATTACGACAACAGCAACCAGCAGAGGTACAGCTACAGTCAGTTATCCGGTGGTGATTTCCATTCAGGGTGATACGTCCGAGCTGTATGAAGGGATGACAGCAGATGTGACATTCATTACAGAATCTACGGATGCAGAGGTCATATATGTTCCAAGAAAAGCCATCGTGGAAGAGAATGGCAAGTACTATATATATAAGAAGGAAGAGGACGCATATGTATTAAGTCCGATAGAAACAGGATTTACAGATGGAGAAAATGTGGAGATCATCAGTGGATTGGATAAAGATGAGACATATTATATCGCAGGTGTTGCACTAAAGGAGGATAGCAATGGAGAAGAATAAGAAAATCTGGATAGGAGCCGGCTGTTCGATTGCAATACTTGGAATAGCCGCTACTACAGGCGTGCTGATCTGGAAGAATAGTCAGACAAGTGAAGTCACATATCGTGAAACTACGGTAGAATACGGTGATCTGACTGTTGGTATCACAGAAGATTCCACAGTGAACATTGGTACAGTATCTCAGACTTTTGACCTGGATATCAGTGCATTGGTAAGCAGTGATTCTTCATCTTCATCCAGTACAAGTCAGAATGATTCCATGGGTGGAATGGGTATGCAGATGTTTTCTTTTGGAGGAGATACCTATACATCGCAATCTCAGGAGATGGTAATTGATTCTGTACATATTACGGTAGGACAGGAGATACAGGCAGGAGATGTGCTGTATACGCTGACTGAGGACAGTGTAGAAGAAATCAGAACGCAGCTGGAGGAAGACGTTGAGGATACTCTTGCAGATTATCAGGCATTGACAGTGGAACAGCAACAGTCATATCTGACTGCCAAACAAGGTTATGACACATATGTCACAAATGGAAGCCTTGCAGAGCTTACCTATAATAAAGAACTACAGGAACTTCAGGATAAAGTGGATGAGGCAGCAGATACTTTGGAAGAGAAGCAGAATCAGGTCAATGAGAACCTGGAAAAGCTTGTAGAATTACAGGAGGAGCTTACTTCTGCCAAGAAAGATCTGAAGGATGCAGAAGCTGCTGTATCAGAGAATCACGATAATCGTTACAATGATCCCTACTATTATACAGTTTATCTTAGCACGCGGGACATGGCACAGTCGATTGTGGATGAAATAGAGGCTGATATTGAGTCTCTGACAGATGAAAATGAGACATTGCTGACCGAAATAGGTGAAGCGACCAGAAGCTGGAATGAAGCATGTAGAAATCTGGAATCAGAGAAATTGACAGCGCA
Source organism: uncultured Roseburia sp. (assembly GCA_964422225.1). Lineage (GTDB taxonomy): Bacteria > Bacillota > Clostridia > Lachnospirales > Lachnospiraceae > COE1. Next base: position 20,245 of record CAYRAW010000007.1, on the reverse strand, counting down.
GCAGACGCTGGAGACAGACCAGTACTACGCTTCTGTTTCTTCTGAATGGTACAGCATACAGACGACAAGTCTTGATAATGAGAAACAGAGCGCATATGCAAGCTATGAATCCGCAGTAAAGAAACTGGATGAATTCAACAGCTATATTGTTGGAAATGATGTCGTAGCTGAATATAGTGGAGTGGTTACAGAAGTACCGTTGGAAGAAGGAGATGGTGTGACCAGAAATACAAGTCTGGTAACTTTATATGATGCATCTGACGTCACAATGGAGATTACAGTAAGTGAAGATGACTATAAGACAATCGACCAGGACGGAGAAGTAAATATTACTTATACTGCTTATCCAGACGTAGTATATAATGGCGTCATCAGTGAAGTATCTGACGCAACATATGACAGTAGTTCGGGAGAAGTATATTATACGATCACTGTTACAGTGCAGGGTGATGTATCCGGACTGTATGAAGGCATGACAGGTGATGTGACCTGTGTTACCAAAGAGACGAAGGAAGTTACCTATGTGTCTAACAGGGCAATCTTTAGAGATGGCACAAGATCCTATGTCAAGGTCCGGGATGAGGATGGCAATATTGTAGAAAAAGACGTTATAACAGGTTTCTCTGATGGCGTTAATGTAGAAATTACAGAAGGATTGTCACAGGGTGATACTGTTCTGATTGAAAGTAAGGTGAGCGAATCATGAGAATATCAGAATTATTAAGACTTGTATGGATGAACCTTTCACAGAATAAATTCAAGGTTATTCTGACAGCAGTAGGTATTATTGTAGGTTCTGCTACGATCATGATGGTGCTTGCAATCGGTACAGGCGGTAAACTGGAAGTAGCAGAACAGTTCAAAAACTTAAATGCGGGTGCAATTGATATTTCTTATGAATCCAATGCAACAGAGTTTGGTTCCTCAGGTGGTGGCTTTGGCGGAGACCCCGGTGGAGGGGGAATGCCAAGTGGAGGTGGTATGCCATCCGGTGGAGGAATGCCAAGCTTTGACATGGGTGGAGAAATGCCCGGCGGCATGAGTTTTGGTGATGATGATCGAATGAATCAGGAAAATATCACACTCAGCACAGATGATATGGAAGATCTGCTCGTATTTGTACCCGGGATTGCAGATGCTACGATTTCTTATACTACCACAGTAGATGTGGAAGGTGGGGATCTGGATTCTTCCAGCTCCTATACCATAGCAGGAGTAAAGTATAATTATGCCCAAATGAGTAACATGACCATGCTGGTTGGGGATTTTCTCACAGAGGAAAATGATGAAAATAAGGAAAAGTACTGCGTGCTTGGTTACACTGCAGCAAAAGAAATCTTTGGAAGTGCGAGTGAAGCCTATGAAAGTGTACTTTACATAGATGACAGACCTTATGTGATAAGCGGTGTGCTGGATGAAATGGGCAGTGTATCTTCTGGGATCAGCCCGGATACAGCAGTATTTATTCCTTATGAGACTGGAATCAAATATATTACAGGGGACAATGTGAGCCCTACTATCACTGTGATCGCAGAGGATGTTAATAATGTAGACAACGTGATTACAAATATTGAAACAGTACTGGCTGACAGCTATGCCAATGCAGAATTTACTATATCGGATGCCGGTACAAAGATGGAGGCTGCTTCCAAATCCAATGAAACATTACAGATGTTATTGATTGCTATGGCAATTATTGTCTTTATCGTAGGTGGTATTGGAATCATGAATGTCCTGTTCGTATCAGTAAAAGAGCGAACCAATGAAATTGGTATTCTAAAGGCACTTGGCTGTTCTAAGAGAGATATTCTGCTGGAATTTTTAATGGAAGCGTGCTTCATGAGTCTGATCGGAGCCATACTTGGTGTACTATTAGCACTTGGTATCACGCCGGTTGTAGAGAGTCTGTCAGTACGTGTGGAACTGTCCGTATCAGGAGCTGTGCTTTCGTTGGCATTTGGTGTGATCACAGGTACAATATTTGGTTTCTATCCGGCGTATAAAGCGTCTACACTGATACCGGTTGTTGCCTTGAATCAGGAGTAGAGGAAGGTGCGAAACATGAATGGAAGAGTGACGAATTGTATGAGTTTCACAATGCAATTCTGTAACTGTGAGAAGGTGTTTCGTATATGGTAACTATTCAGAGCCATGCAAATTGAGTCAGAATATGCTTGTTTACAAGCATATTTGACTCGATTTAGATGGTAAAAGTAACCATATAAGCGAAAATTGAGCATCGAAGATGCATTTTTCACTGTATTATAATTAATAGGAGAAGGTTATGTATCGGAAAAAGAAGAAAAAGGCATGGATATGGATACTGATAGGGTTGATCGTGATTCTGGTGGCAGGTGGTTTGGTCTACTATAAGGAAGTTGTAATGGCTGCTGAGGCTTCTGAGGAAGAGGAAATCGTATTGGAAGAGGATCAGGAATGGCAGTATTTTAAGATTACACAGATTCTTGGTAATGAGATGACAGCAACAGTAATACAGGAGGATGGGGAAGAAACAACACAATCAGGCACTTGGATGATTCCTGTGGGAACAGAGGTGGTGACGAAGCTGGGAACGACTACGACTTTTGCAAGACTGGCAAGCGGAGATACGATCAAGGTATTGATGCAGAATGAGGATGATGGAACACAGGATATTCTAAAGATTTGGATTGTAGATTTAACACAGACCTCCAATGGAGCACCGGGAGAAGATGGTGCTATGCCTGATATGGGGGAGAAGCCATCTGATAATGGAGAAATGCCCGATATGGGAACAGATGGTAATATGCCAAATGCAGGAGAAATGCCGTCTGGCAGTGGTTCTATGCCAGATATGAATAGCACAGGTAGTGCTATGCAGGGAGGTGATAACTAATGGCTAAGACAATAGAGATTAAACATGTAAATAAAGGCTATATGTTAGGAGAAGAGAAGGTTCCTGTTCTACGGGATATTAATTTCGAAGTAGAAGAAGGTGAATTTGTCGCGATTCTTGGACCATCCGGTTCTGGTAAGACTACTCTGATGAATATTATCGGCTGTATGGATATTCTGGATTCTGGTGAATATTATCTTCATGGCAGAGCCATTCATGAGATGGAAGAAAAAGATTTAACAGAGGTAAGGAATAAAGAAATCGGATTTATTTTTCAGAACTATCAGTTAATCTCCACTTATAATGTCATGCAGAACATCATTATGCCATTGCTGATCCGTGGCATGGGGCATAGGGAAGCCAGTGAAAAGTGTCAGGATATTGTGAAATTATTAGGAATTGATCATAGACTTGACCACAGACCCAATGAGTTGTCCGGTGGACAGAAACAGAGAGTGTCAATTGCCAGAGCATTGGCATCTGAACCGGCTATCCTTCTGGCAGATGAACCAACAGGTGCGCTGGATCGAGCCAGTGGGCAGGAAGTATTGAAGTTATTCAGACAGTTAAATGAAATGGGCAATACTATCGTTATGATCACCCATGATCTTAATGTTGCAAAAGCAGCACAAAGAATTGTTAAGATCGTAGATGGACAGTTATCACCATATGAAGAATGTTAGATGATTATTTATAGCGAAATAGCTGTCAGTGTGTTAATTATCAAAAGTAATTGATATTACAAACGATACTGCGAGGTATGATGAGAGTGTAAAAGAACTACTTGCAGATAAACAGGTACTGGCCAGAATATTGAAATATAGTGTAGAAGAGTTTACAGAGCTGAGTTTGGATGAAATTATAAGCAGTAAGAGTGAACCGGATATTGCGGGGATTCGAGTAGAACCGGGGATGACTAATCTTGGAAAGGTTGAGAAGCAGTCAGAAGCATCTGGATATGTATGGATTCCAAAGCAGATGAGAATGAAAAAGACAAGATATACGCAGAGTTGAACTAGATAAAGAAACGGCTGTTGCTTCCACAATCGGATAGCAACAGCCATTTCTTTATTATTTCTTGAAGCTTGCTCTCTTTCTAAGGGTAGGATCAAGGATCTTTTTACGGATACGCAGGCTGGTAGGTGTAACCTCCAGAAGCTCGTCCGTTTCGATGAAGTCAAGTGCCTGCTCCAGACTCAAGATTTTAGGAGGTGTCAGTCTCAATGCCTCATCAGCACTGGAAGAACGGGTATTAGTAAGCTGTTTCTTCTTACATACGTTGATTTCGATATCTTCGCCCTTACCGTTCTGACCAACGACCATACCGGAGTAAACCTTTTCACCAGGTCCGATGAAGAGAGTACCACGTTCCTGAGCATTGAACAGACCGTAAGTGATCGCTTCACCTGCTTCAAATGCGATCAGGGAACCCTGCTTACGATACTGGATCTCTCCTTTGTAAGGTCCATAACCATCGAAGATCGTGTTAAGAATACCGTTACCCTTGGTATCTGTCATGAAATCGCCACGATAACCGATCAGTCCACGGGAAGGAATAGAGAACTCAAGTCTTGCATATCCGCCGCTTGCCTTACCCATATTACGAAGTTCGCCCTTTCTCTGGCTAAGCTTCTCAATGATAGCACCGGAGAATTCTTCAGGAACATCAATATAAGCAAGTTCCATAGGCTCTAACTTCTTGCCGTTTTCATCAGTCTTGTACAGAACTTCTGCCTTGCTGACAGCGAATTCATAACCTTCACGTCTCATATTTTCAATCAATACGGATAAGTGAAGCTCACCACGGCCGGATACTTTGAAAGCATCTGCACTGTCTGTTTCTTCAACACGAAGAGATACATCTGTGTTCAATTCACGGAACAATCTGTCACGCAAATGACGGCTGGTTACGAACTTGCCTTCCTGACCTGCCAGAGGAGAGTCATTTACGATGAACTGCATGGCAATTGTAGGTTCGCTGATCTTCTGGAAAGGAATAGGAACAACATTTTCAGGAGAGCAGAGTGTATCACCGATATGGATATCTGCGATACCGGAAACAGCAACGATAGCACCAATGCCTGCTTCTTTGACTTCTACCTTGTTTAAACCGTCAAATTCGTATAATTTGCTGACTTTTACTTTCTTCTGTTTATCAGGATCATGATGGTTGCAGATCACAACATCCTGATTTACTTTGATCGTACCATTCTCTACTTTACCGATACCGATACGACCTACGTATTCATTATAGTCGATCGTACTGATCAGCATCTGAGTACCTGCTTCAGGATCACCTTCAGGAGCAGGGATATAATCGATAATTGTCTCAAACAGCGGAGTCATATCAGTACCCGGCTCATCCTCATCAAGGGAAGCGATACCGGCTTTGGCAGAAGCAAATACGAAAGGACAGTCAAGCTGTGAATCATCAGCGTCCAGTTCGAGGAATAATTCCAATACTTCATCAACAACTTCCTTGGCTCTTGCTTCAGGGCGGTCGATCTTATTGATACATACGATAACCGGAAGCTTTAATTCCAGGGCTTTTCTCAGAACGAACTTAGTCTGAGGCATAGCACCTTCAAAAGCATCTACAACGAGGATAACACCGTTTACCATCTTAAGTACACGTTCTACTTCACCACCGAAGTCTGCATGGCCTGGAGTGTCGATAATATTGATCTTGGTGTCTTTATACATAACGGCTGTATTTTTGGATAAAATCGTGATACCACGTTCACGTTCGATATCATTAGAGTCCATGACACGTTCAGCAACTTCCTGATTCTCACGGAATACACCACTTTGCTTGAGCAGCTCATCTACAAGAGTTGTCTTACCATGGTCTACATGGGCAATAATGGCTACGTTTCTGACATCTTCTCTTTTCTGTTTCATAAGGTATTCTCCATTCTGAATAGTGCAAAATTAACTTTTCACATTACATGCTAATTTACTATAGCATCTTAAACGATTTTTTGATATAACATATAGTATATGTTCAAACTGTATCAGTATAGCACCGGATTTATGATTTTGCAACTTTTCTGTCGAAGTGCGCGAGTCCGAAAATGTAGAAAAAAAAGAGAATATTGAGAGATTTGTTGTCAAGTTGGACAGTAACCCGAAATAGCGCGAAATGTTTTGGGGAGAAAATCATGAAAACAGGAATAAGTTACGTACAGAGGAATATAAATGGTAATACATACCAGAAAAAATTCTTAATGGATAAGAAGGGAGAACATAGTAATGACAGATAAGGTAATTGAAAACAATCAGGTAACGGTAATGGGAGAGATCGTTAGCGACTTTACATTCAGCCATGAGATATTTGGTGAGGGATTCTATATGGTAGATACCAGAATTGCCAGATTATCAGATTCTACGGATATCATACCCGTAATGGTTTCAGAGAGACTAATTGATGTAACTGCTGATTATAAGGGATGTCTGGTTATCATCAACGGACAGTTCCGTTCTTATAACAGACATGAGGAAAAGAAGAATAAACTGGTCCTTTCCGTATTTGCAAGAGAGATCGAATTTGTTGATGAGATCAGCGAGAATGCAAGAACCAATCAGATATTCCTGGATGGTTATATCTGCAAGGAACCTGTATATCGTAAGACTCCGCTTGGCAGAGAAATTGCAGATTTATTGCTGGCAGTTAACCGTCCATATGGTAAATCCGATTATATTCCCTGCATCTGCTGGGGAAGAAATGCCAGATATGCTGCTAATTTCCAGGTAGGAGAGAGATGCCTGGTATGGGGACGTATTCAGTCGAGAGAGTATGTGAAGCGCATTTCCGATGAAAATATGGAGAAGAGAGTGGCATATGAGGTATCTGTAAGCAAGCTTGAACTTCCGCAGGAAGAGGAAGAGTAGGATTTTGCCAAAATAAATACATTGTCAAAAGTAATTCACTGTGTTATCATACATGCAAAAGCAAAACTGACCTGGAGGACGATATGGAAGAAGGATTAGTACAGATATATAGTGGCGAAGGTCACGGCAAGTCTGCAGCAGCACTTGGGAGGGCTGTGCAGGCAGCATGTAATGGAGAAAATGTAGTGATCATCCGTTTTCTGAAAGGAACGCAGAATGATGACTTTTTGAAGCGGCTCGAACCGGAAATAAAAATATTCCGTTTTGAAAAGAGCGAAGAGGAATTTTCACAGCTTTCTGTCGAGAGACAGCAGGAAGAAATCCATAATATCAAAAATGGTCTGAATTTTGCCAAGAAAGTACTGACGACAGGTGAATGCAGTCTGCTAATCCTGGATGAAGTATTGGGACTGATCGATAATGGTATCATTACAGTAGAAGATATGAGACATATTATAGAAGCGAAAGCAGATGATGTCAGCATCATTATGACGGGAATCCGTCTGGATGATAAGGTATGTGAGCTGGCAGATGAAATATCTAAAATAGAAGCAGTGAATTATAAAGTATTCTGCGAGAATGCTACCCAATCATAATAAAGGGTTGACATGGCATATACCGCGGTGTATAGTTAAATAAAATTGTAGTAAAGATAGAGGTCGCGTTTTTGATCAGTACTTTCTTGGAGGTGTCAGGCACCGGTGAACAGAGAGGAAAGGGAAAGACGCCGAAAGGAGAGACTTCCTGAGAGTCACTTACTTGGGCATACAGTGAATAATTGTATGACTGTCATCAACAGATGGGGAGCTATCATATATTCGTAAGAACATCTAAGCCGACCATTTGTGTGGTCGGCTTGTTTTTTGTGGATAAGCGAAAACTTGCGAGTCTGCTTATTCAGGACTTCACACGAATTGCATACCAAATACACAGTATCTGCGTATTTCTTCACATCTGACCTATAATATTATAGTAGTATCTCGTATTTGAATGATACAGGAAAGGTAAGGTAAATAACATGGCAATTTTTACAGGAGCAGGCGTAGCGATCGTTACACCAATGAAACCCAATGGAGAAGTAAATTACGAGGCTTTTGCCAAACATATTGAATTCCAGATCGCAAATCACACAGACGCTATCATTGTCTGCGGAACAACAGGTGAGGCATCTACTCTGACACATGAAGAACATCTTGAGTGTATCCGATTCTGTGTAAAGCAGGTAGCAGGCAGAATTCCGGTGATCGCAGGAACCGGTTCCAACTGTACACAGACAGCGATCTATTTATCACAGGAAGCAGAAAAAGCAGGCGCAGATGGACTTCTTGTGGTAACTCCATACTATAATAAAGCAACACAGAAGGGATTAAAGGAGCATTTTACAATGGTAGCCAATTCTGTAAAGGTTCCTATTATCCTTTATAATATTCCAGGCAGAACAGGTGTGAATATTCAGCCTGAAACGATCGTATCTTTATGTGAAGAAGTTCCGAATATCGTGGGTGTTAAGGATGCGACAGATAATCTGAATCAGTTCATGAAGCTGATGGCACTTGCAAAGGGTAAAGTAGACGTATACTCCGGTAATGATAATCAGATCGTTCCACTTATGTCTATGGGTGCAAAGGGCGTCATCTCTGTCCTTTCCAATATTGCACCACAGCAGACTCATGATATCTGTGCCAAATATCTGGAAGGTAAAGTAACAGAAAGCGCACAGATGCAGCTGGATGCATTGGATCTGGTCAATGCATTATTCTGTGAAGTAAATCCTATCCCTGTAAAGAAAGCATTGAATCTGATGGGAAGAGAAGCAGGCGGACTTAGAAGACCTCTGACAGAGATGGAAGATGAGAATGCTAAGAAGTTGGAAAAGGCAATGAAGGAGTACGGACTTTTATAAAGAACATCAGGAGGAATAGAAATGGTCAAGGTCATTATGCATGGCTGTAACGGTAAAATGGGTCAGGTCATCACAGGAATTATAGCTGAGGATGCAGATGTAGAAATTGTTGCAGGTGTAGATGCATCAAATCATATACAGAATACCTATCCGGTATTTTCAAACATAGCAGATTGTAAGGTAGAAGCAGATGTTGTGATTGATTTCTGCGCAGCAGCAGCAGTTGACGGATTGCTGAACTATTGTGTAGAGAAGAGGCTTCCTTGTGTATTGTGTACAACAGGTTTAAGTGAAGCGCAGCTCGCTGCAGTAGAAGAAGCTTCCAAAAAGACTGCAATTCTCCGTTCTGCCAATATGTCACTTGGTGTCAATATGCTGCTTAAAATTCTGAAAGAGGCAGCAGGGATTCTGGCACCGGCAGGTTTTGATATTGAAATCGTAGAGAAACATCATAATCAGAAGGTAGACGCGCCCAGCGGAACTGCTTTGGCATTGGCTGACTCTATAAATGAAGAATTTAACAACGAATATGATTATGTATATGACAGAAGCCAGGTAAGAGAGAAGCGTAACAGCAAGGAGATAGGAATCTCATCTGTCAGAGGCGGTACTATAGTTGGAGATCATGATGTGATCTTTGCCGGAACAGACGAAGTAGTGACCTTCTCACATAGGGCATATTCCAAAGCTATTTTTGGGAAAGGGGCAGTACAGGCAGCAAAATTCCTTGCAGGAAAACCAGCAGGAAGATATGAAATGAGCGACGTGATAGACGCCGGGAACTGATATACATGATAAGGGCGCGTACATCCGTGTATGCGCCCTTATCTGTTAAGGATTGACTGTGTTGTTGTTCGTTGTGTGATCGGCATTGCCTGTTACATCCTTGACGGCATCTCCGACTACATCACCGGCACCCTCTATAACATTACCCGCAGCATCGCCTACATCCTCAACAGCATTACCAACGGCATTTCCGGCATCCTCGACCATGTTGCCGTTGCCTGTTCCGGTGTTCATGTTGCCCTGAGACTGATCAGGCATGCCGGCTTCATCAGCGGTTGAACCATTAACAGTTTCGTCATTGGTTGTGGCGCCGTTTTGCGTAGTATTGTTGTTGGTATTAGGGGTGTTGTTCGGTCTGTTGTTTGTGTTAGTATTGCCGCCGCAGGCGGTCAGACCGAGCATGGTTGCAAGACACAGTGTTGCTAGAACTACTTTTCCCTGAAACATAGTGACCTCCGATATTATAATAAATAAGAATGAAAAGTTCATTCTATATTAGTATGAAAAAGACACAGATAAAATATACAGATATCAAAAGAAAGGAAAAATATGGAATTTAGACCATGCATAGATATCCATAATGGACAGGTAAAACAGATTGTAGGCGGCTCCCTCAAAGATCGTGGAGATCAGGCAACAGAGAATTTTGTCGCAGATAAGGGCGCTGATTATTATGCAAGACTTTATCAAAAATATGGAATAAAGGGTGGACATATCATATTGCTCAATCCTGCTTCAAGTGAATATTATGAAGCGACCAAAAGACAGGCAATGCAGGCACTGGCAGCTTATCCACAGGGATTACAGATAGGTGGTGGCATACATGCAGAAAATGCCTGTGAATACCTTGACGCAGGAGCATCCCATGTAATTGTTACATCTTATGTATTTAAAGATGGAAGAATCAACATGGAACATTTGCAGAAAATATATCAGACAGTAGGCAGGGAACATCTGGTATTGGATTTAAGCTGTAGAAAAAAAGAAGATGCATACTATATTGTAACAGATCGTTGGCAGAATTATACAGAAGAAATAATCAATGAAAGAACACTGGATATGTTAATGGCATATTGTGATGAATTTCTGATACATGCTGTGGATGTAGAAGGAAAGGCGCAGGGAATAGAGACAGAACTTGCCGCACAATTGGGGGATTGGAGCAAAATGCCTATAACATATGCAGGTGGCGTGCATACTTATGATGATATTGATCTGTTAAAAAAACTGGGTAAGGGAAAGATTCATGTTACAATAGGAAGTGCACTTGACATTTTTGGAGGTTCCCTGTCCTTTGAAGAAGTAATAAAAAGAGTAGCTGATCAGTGAGAACACTGACCGGTTACTCTTTTTTACGCCTGGAGGCGTATTCCCCTCATAGTACATCTTAATCCCGTAAAACAATAGCTGACTTTCAATTTATATTAATTATACTAAATTTAAAAGGCACATCGAAACTAGATTAAATGGCTACAGGTTCAACTTATAACTTAGTTACGTTAACTGCCTGAGGTCCCTTAGCACCGTTAACAACTTCGAATTCTACATTAGCACCCTCGTCTAAGGACTTGAAACCATCCATTAAGAGTCCTGAGTAGTGTACGAATACATCGTTGCCTGCTTCGTCAGAGATAAAGCCGTAACCCTTCTGGTTATTAAACCACTTTACTGTACCTTTGTTCATTAATGATACCTCCAAAATATATTAAATATTGTGTCTCCCACAACACAATTAGAATATCATAGATAATCAGAAAAGTAAATAGATTATGTCTACTTATTCTGAATTTTTAAGAAAAGATTGTGTAAATGTTACAATCTATGCTAATATAATGAATATGATAATGTATATAAGATTTTCATGCAGTAAGGTGCGATAATCTTAGGGAGATGTATTGAATGGAAGAGTTAAAGGAAAAATTAAAAGAAAAATTAAAAGAAAAATATAAAAAACCAGTCATAGGAGCGGGAATAGGTATTGCAGTAGTTATTCTGGCAGTACTGATCTATTGCCATTATCTGTCAGATCATTTGGTAGAGGCCAATCAGTCTGTGAATGATCTCAGGGAGCAGATTACAGAACTGAAGCAGGAGAATGATGACCTAAAGCTGCAAAATGAGGAATTGAATGAGAAAGTCAGTATTTTGAGCGATACAGTCAACAGTAAGGTAAAAGAAGAGGAAGAGCGTGAAGCAGAAATCGCACAAGCTTATGTACCTACAGGATTTCCATTGAAAGGAACTGCATCCTATAAGGAAGAAGAAACATCACTGGATGGACAGCCCATTGCGATTTTTGAGGCTGCCCAGGGAACTGCGGTAATTGCCACAGCACAAGGAACAGTATCTTCTATTGCAGGAAATGCTGAGTCAGGATATATTATCATGATAGATCATGGAAATGGTTATTACTCGGTATATCGCAATGGAGCCAAACCGGAAGTAAAAGAGGGAGATGAAGTGACAACCTCGACAGAATTATTCATGATCGATGCAGGTCATGAACAGTTGGGATATCAGATCATAGAAAATGATTCTTATATTGATCCATTGAGTTTAATGGAAATATACGGATAAAGTAAGAAGAGGCAGCGCCTGATGCGCTGCCTTATTTGTCGGATTCTTCATTCTTTTGCTTGTCTGCAAGTCGTTCAAAGATCAATTCATAACCGTCACTTCCATAATTTAAGGAACGGTTCACACGGCTGATCGTTGCTGTAGAAGCACCTGTCTGTTCTGCAATCTCTAAATAAGTCTTGTGTTCACGAAGCATGGTTGCTACTTCAAAACGCTGGGACAGTGAGAGCAGTTCATTTACTGTACATAAGTCTTCAAAAAAATTATAACATTCATCTTTGTCTTTCAGGCAGAGGATAGCATCTAACAGATGATCTACTGCTGCTGTTTTAATTTTCTTATTCATAGTGTCTAATCCCTTTCACAATATAAAAATATTGGAATTATTTAAACTTTCATGCTGTAAAGTTTTACAGCTATAAATATTCTATCACACTTTGGGAAAAAAGTAAATGATGTTTAGTTCCATTTTGGCTCATGATATGATAATTTATTATATAACGTCTTGTAAAAAGAATATATAGAAGGATTTGAGGATAAATTAATGAAAAAAAAATTCGGGATATTTCTAATGGCAGTGGTTTTCATGACTGGGTGCGGCAGTTTTGGAAAATCAGCAGCAGGGGGAGGGACATCGTCACAGGGACAGGAGAGCAAAATGGATAATTTGTCAGAGGATGCGATATCCGGGATGGAGAGTAGTGAAGCACAGGAATCAGAAACAGAGAGTGGTGTTTATCATTTCACATTGGATGAAAGTGGTGCAGAATTAGAGATTCGCTGTGATGAGAATACACAACAATATGAGATTCAAGACGGAGATCAGGTGACGGGATTTCGGCTGGAGAAACCGGTAGAACCGATTTCTGCCATGAAGACAGATATAGATGGTGATGGGAAAACGGAATATATGATCATTGCCTGTGCCGGTCGGGGAACGGGTGTGTATGTAACAGATCTGATGGCAATAAAAGAAGGCAATGAAACACCAATAGCGTATTTATCCAATGAAGAAATTACAGAGCAACTGGAAGCACGGACGGAGTTGGTATACGATGATGAATTCCGCCAGATGGTAACGCTTTATTGTGATTCTGAATCTGACCCCAAAGCATTATTATATCTGGATAAATTTCTTGAAAAGATGAATGCAACCTACGATACAATGTCCCTGGGAAATATTATCGGGATAGAAAACAGGGATAACAGATATTGGGTAACAGCGGATTTTGCTGTATATACCAAAGAGATGGCCTCACCACAGTATGAATGTACGATACATTTGACCGCACCATTGACATATCAGGACAATCAGACTTTTGCAATCGGAGATATTTCTGCTAAGAATGTTGATTATACCCAGATGTGCGAAATAAAAGAGGATGAAATGATTGCGGAATTCTATGCTGATGTAACACATGATGGTACCGAGGACAGGATTGCCATCTCCGTTCCCAAAGGCAATACATGGGAGGAGGTATTATCAGGAGTTGCATCAGGGGAATTATGTGTATATGCCGGATATACGGATGTGGATGGTAAGACGAAATATGCTGATGAAAGTATTCTGGAGAGGGAGTTTAGTCCCTGCCATGTGGGAAATGGTCAGATGTTCCTTACTACGGTAGATGGCAGAGATTATCTGATAGAGACAAATTTCCGGGCTGGGCAGGAACAGTATACATATGGATATACCGTCTTTTTCCTGAATTATGATTATGACTATGTGATGGAGTCTGAACATGAGGAATATAAAGGAGAACCGGGTGATACCAGTGCTTTCTTTGACAAACTGGACTCATGGATCAATGATTCCTCCATAATACTCTATGCGGCAGATATCGACCATGATCCGGATCTGCTCTATTCTACAGATGATAATAGAATCAATCCAAGAAGTTATCTGATCGACAAAGCAGAACAATAATAATAGTTACAAAAATTTCAATTACATAGGATCACAAAACACAATTTGCAGAGAAACAGGAGAGAGTATGACACTTCAACAGTTAAGATATGTAACTATGGTGGCAGAGACGGGGACGATAACAGAAGCTGCCAACAGGCTCTACATTTCGCAGCCGAGTCTGACAAATGCAATTCATGAATTGGAAAAGGAAATGAATATCGTCATTTTTAACAGGACGAATAAGGGCATCAGTCTTTCCAAGGAGGGAGAGGATTTTCTGGGATATGCCAGACAGATATTGGAACAGGCAGCTATTCTTGAGGATAAGTATAAGGGAAATGGCGGTGGAAAGAAGCAGTATTGTGTGTCCACGCAGCACTATTCTTTTGCAGTAAATGCATTTGTTGACCTGATCAAAGAATACGGACAGGATGAATATGATTTCAGCCTGAGAGAGACGCAGACATATGAGATTATAGAGGACGTGGCGAGACTGCGAAGTGAGATTGGAATTTTGTTTCTTAATGATTTTAATGAGGCAGTAATGAACAAGATATTAAAGTCCTATGATCTGGAATTTCATCAGTTGTATGTTGCCAAACCCCATGTGTTCATCAGCAGGAAGCACCCGCTGGCGGGAAAAGACAGGATCACGAATGAAGAACTGGAGAAATATCCTTACCTTTCTTTTGAACAGGGAGAGTATAATTCTTTTTACTTTTCAGAAGAGGTCTTTGCCGCTGTTGAGAGAAAGAAAAATATCCGTGTAAGAGACAGAGCGACCCTATTTAATCTACTGATCGGACTGAATGGATATACGGTGTGCAGCGGTATCATTGATAAAAAACTGAATGGAAAAGACATTATTGCAGTTCCTCTGGCAGATGAGAATGATATGAGGATCGGGTATATTACGCACCGGAAGGGAATGTTGAGCCGATTGGGGAATACTTATCTGGAGGCAATTAAAAAATATTTAAGGTAATATGATCGTCCATAGTTTTAAACTATGGACAACGCGCATTTATAGGTATTATACAAACAGTATGATGTGTCATTATAATGAATTCAACACAAATTCGTAGAATCTGGAAAGGTAGGAGTTTATATGTACACATCAGTAATAGGGTTTCCAAGGATTGGAACTTTAAGAGAATTAAAATTTGCTCTGGAGAAATATTTTAGAAAAGAAATAGAAGCAGAGGAGCTTTTAAAGACAGCGCAGGAGTTAAGAAAGACACATTGGAATACGCAGAAAAAGGCAGGGATTGATTACATTCCAAGTAATGATTTCTCTTTTTATGATATTACATTGGATACGGCAGCGTTATTGGGTATCGTTCCCAAACGCTATCTGGATCTGAATTTATCAGAATTGGATACTTATTTAGCCATGGCGCGTGGATATCAGGGAAATTCCGGAGATGTTAAGGCACTGGCAATGAAGAAGTGGTTCAACACCAACTATCATTATATTGTCCCGGAAGTAGAGGATGATACCGTCATAGGTCTTGCAGGGGATAAGCTGTGGAAGGAATATGAGGAAGCCAGGGCACTTGGAATAGAGACGAAGCCTGTTGTAACAGGTGCATATACAATGTTGAAATTATGTCGCTATACCGGGGCGAAGACAGCGCAGGACTATGTGGAAGCGATCATAGATGCATATAAGGCACTGGTAAACAGATGTGAAGAGAACCAGGTTGCATGGCTGCAGTTTGATGAACCGGCACTTGTACAGGATATGTCAAAGGAGGATATAGCATTATTCCATAGAATTTATGATGCAGTGCTCCCCTGTGCAAAGGAGTGTAAGATCCTGTGCCAGACATATTTTGGAGATGTGAGAGACATTTATACTGATCTGACACAGATGCCTTTTGCGGGAATCGGGCTGGATTTTATTGAAGGAAAAGAAACGATCGCACTTATTGAAAAATATGGTTTCCCACAGGATAAGAAACTGTTTGCAGGGCTGGTCAATGGAAAAAATATCTGGAAGAATCATTATGATAAGACCTTAAAAGTCATCAGCCAATTGCAGGAAAAAGGCATTGATGTTGTAATATCTACCTCCTGTTCACTGCTGCACGTACCTTATACTTTAAAGCATGAGAACAAAATGCCCCAGGAATATCGCAGCTATTTTGCCTATGCTGAGGAGAAACTGGTAGAATTAAAGGAACTGAGTGTGTTGGCAGATGCAGAACAATATGCACAAAATGCAGTATATCAGGCAAATCAGAACCTTTTTGCAAATGACAGAAACTGTCAGAATGCGGATGTGAAGAAAAGACTTGCAGGTGTTACAGAAAGTGATTATATCAGACTTCCTAAGCGTAGCGAACGTCAGAAGTTACAAAAGGAGGTATTAGGTATACCAGAACTTCCTACGACAACGATAGGTTCTTTCCCTCAGACTAAGGATGTAAAAGCCAACAGAGCGGCTTTCCGTAAGGGAGAAATATCAGAACATGCTTATAAGGAGTTTAATAAGAAGAAAATTGCAGAGTGTGTGACCTGGCAGGAAGAAATCGGGCTTGATGTATTGGTACACGGAGAATATGAGAGAAACGATATGGTAGAATATTTCGGTGAAGCACTGGGTGGATTCCTGTTTACACAGAAAGCCTGGGTACAGTCCTATGGTACAAGATGTGTGAAGCCGCCTATTATCTGGGGAGATGTATACCGTAAGAAACCAATTACTGTAGAATGGTCAGTCTATGCACAGTCCTTGACAAATAAGGTCATGAAGGGAATGCTTACCGGTCCTGTCACGATTTTGAACTGGTCTTTCCCAAGAGAAGATATCTCTATCAGAGAATCTATTTCCCAGATCGCGTTGGCAATCAGGGATGAAGTGCAGGATCTGGAGGCAAATGGCATCAGAATGATACAGATCGATGAAGCAGCACTGAGAGAAAAGTTACCGCTTCGCAAATCGGACTGGTATACAGAGTATCTTGATTTTGCAATTCCGGCATTCCGTCTGACCCACAGTGGAGTAAAGCCAGAGACACAGATTCACACGCATATGTGCTACAGTGAGTTTACAGATATCATTCCCGCGATTGATGATATGGATGCAGATGTAATTACCTTTGAAGCATCCAGATCGGATCTGCAGATCCTGGATTCTCTCAGAGAGCATCATTTTGAAACAGAAGTTGGACCAGGCGTATATGATATCCATTCGCCCAGAGTGCCATCTGTAGAAGAAATCGTAGCAGCACTGAAGCTCATGCTTACTAAAATCGACAGAGATAAATTATGGGTTAATCCAGACTGTGGATTAAAGACAAGAGGATGGGAAGAAACCGATGCCAGCTTAAGAAATATGGTAGCGGCAGCATTGCAGGTAAGAGCATAAATTAAAAACCGCGCTCAACAAACTACTTGATATGTAGTATTGAATACTATATAATATAGGTCAGAGAAAACAAGCGATACAATCGTAGAAAGGCGCGGTTATAACGATGCATATTGACACAAATGATTTATTGGAAAGTATATTAGCAAGTTTTGACAGAATAGATTATGTGAAATCACAGGATATTCCCAATATAGATCTGTATATGGATCAGGTAACGACATTCATGGACAAGAATCTGCGCAAGTCAGCCCGTTATCCGGAAGACGATAAGGTGATGACCAAGACCATGATCAATAATTATGCGAAGAATGATCTGCTGCCGCCACCGATCAAGAAGAAATATTCCAAGGAACATGTATTGGTATTGATCTTTATCTACTATTATAAAGGAATCCTGTCTATCAATGATATTCAGACCCTGTTGCAGCCAATAACAAGCCAGTTTTTCCAGACAGAAGATGATTTTAATATTGCTTCAATATATGACGAAGTATTTGGACTGGAAAAGGAACAGATCGATATGCTCAAAAAAGATGTTATGGAGAAATACAACTGTTCCTCCAAAACTTTTGAGAATGCACCGGAAGAGAATAAAGAATTTCTGAAACTGTTCTCTTTTATCTGTCTGCTGAGTTTTGATGTATATATGAAAAAAATGCTCATAGAAAAACTGATCGATGAAATGAAAGAGACAAAAGATAAAAAAGAAAAATAACTGATAAAACTTGAAAATGTCTGTTAATTGAACTATACTGGAATAGGACAAGGAGGCATTTCTATGATGATATCAGGAATTACAGGAATATCAGGAATGGGAAACTACAGAATCTCATCCATTCATGGCAATCCTTATACGTTAAATCCGGTATCCGGAATTGATGACGATACAACACAGTCCGGTAAGGCTCTTGTGATTGCTGCACCACAGCAGAAAGATGATCTGTATGTCAAAGATTATGGAGAACTGAAAAAAACCGGCAGCACAGCGACTGG
>CAYRAW010000007.1:0-1925 GCA_964422225.1 uncultured Roseburia sp. | reverse complement strand
TTTGCCGAGATGCTTGGCATTCAGGGAGATTTGCAGACAACGCAGGCAGAACAGACACGATCACAGGCACAAAGTACGACCGCGTCCTATTATAATGATATGATAGGCTTGATGGGTTATCAGAATCAGATAAGAGAACAGTTAGGAACATCCTTTATTCCATTTGAATAATGAATGAGACCCAAGGGGCACGAAACAGGCATAATGTTTCGTGCCTTTTTGCATATACAAAGTATGGAGAGGTGTCATAGCATGATCAGGACACACTTTTATCACAATTTCTACAAATTTTCATCACACATTAAACATACAATGTACCATATCGGTAATTAACACAGTGAATTACCGGATAAAACAGCGGAGATCCCCACATTTACAGAATAAAGACATATGTAGGGAGGAACTGCAAGAGGAGGACATTTGACGTGATAGAAGTAGAGAATCTGACAAAGAAATATGGCAATCATGTAGCGGTTGACAATTTGTCCTTTCGTGTCGAGAGGGGTATGATCTACGGCTTCCTTGGACCGAATGGAGCCGGTAAAAGTACAACAATGAATATGATGACCGGATATATCGCAGCAACAAGCGGAACTGTGAAGATCAATGGATATGATATTCTGAAGAATCCGGAACTGGCGAAGAAGAGTATAGGCTATCTGCCGGAACTGCCGCCAGTGTATCAGGACATGACTGTTTATGAATATCTGAAGTTCGTTGCAGAATTGAAGAAAGTAAAGAAGGCAGAACAAAAGGAACAGATAGAAGATGTTATGAAACAGACGAGAATCGAAGATGTAAAGAATCGTCTGATCAAGAATCTTTCCAAAGGCTATAAACAGAGAGTGGGTCTGGCACAGGCGATCATTGGTTATCCGGAAGTCATTATTCTGGATGAGCCGACTGTTGGACTTGACCCAAAACAGATTATTGAAATCCGGGAACTGATCAAGGAACTTGCAAAGAAACATACGATTATCCTTAGTTCTCATATCTTATCAGAGGTCAGTGCAGTCTGCGATCATATCATGATCATTTCCAAAGGCAAACTGGTGGCAAGCGATACACCTGAGGGGCTGATGGCTCTGTTAAAGGGCGGCAGACAGATGAAACTGTCCGTACTTGGAGAACAATGTCAGGTAGAAGAATTATTAAAGAATATTGAACAGATCAAAGATTTCTCTTTCCAGCCGCCTAAGTCTGAGGGCTGGGTCAGTGTAAATATCAGAACAGAGGATACACAGGACATCAGAGTTGAATTGTTCCACAGACTTGCGGCAGCAGATCTGCCGATCATGGAACTGAGTCTGTCAGAAAAGTCATTAGAGGATGTATTCTTAGAGTTGACGGGCGAGGAGGAGAAAGAAAATGAAGGCAATATTTAAAAGAGAATTTTTATCCTATATCCATTCGGTAGTAGGACTTTTATTCATGGCAGTAACTGTATTTTTCTTTGGATTATATGCGGCAGTATATAATCTGGCATCAGGTTATCCTTACGTATCTTATACATTAAGCGCGATCCTGTTCCTGTTTCTTTTGTCAATTCCTATTTTATCTATGAGGATATTGGCAGATGAAAGGAAACAGAAGACAGATCAGCTGATCCTGACAGCACCTGTTTCTGTTGGCAGGATCGTATTGGGCAAGTATCTGGCAATGGCAGCTATTTTTCTGATCCCTGTTGCCGGAATCTGTATCTTCCCGATCTTTTTACAGAAATTCGGAACAGTACCAATGGCAGAATCCTATGCGGCAATACTGGCTTTTGCCTTGTATGGACTGACCTGTATGGCGGTAGGTATTCTGGTGTCAAGTTTTACGGAAAGTCAGGTTATTGCAGCAGTATTGTCTTTTGCGATTCTGTTCATAACTTATATGATGTAGGGAATTGAGAGTCTGATATCCCAGACAGGTAATGTGGT
>CAYRAW010000006.1:0-33287 GCA_964422225.1 uncultured Roseburia sp. | reverse complement strand
ATACGGTAGATGCTGGTGTAAGTTCCATGCAGGAACTGGGAGATCAGGCTGATAATGTCAGCCAGTGCAGTGCTGCAATGGAGACTGTAATTGAGGAACTGACCAAGAAGGTAGGACAGGTAGCAGGATTTGTAGATTCTATTATCAGTATTTCAAGCCAGACTAATCTGCTGGCATTGAATGCTTCGATTGAAGCAGCCAGAGCAGGAGAAGCAGGACGGGGATTCTCTGTAGTAGCAGAAGAGATCAGGACATTGTCTGAGGATACCAAGAATGCTTCAACTAACATTACAAACATAATCAAAGAGCTGAATGAAGACACCAGACATGTTAATGAAAGCATCAGCAATTCAGTTGGCAGTGTGGCAAAGCAGAATGAACTGATCGCTGAGAGTAAGGAAAGATTTGCACAGGTAGAAAGTGAAGTAAAAATCCTGTCGGAATACATCAATGATGTAAAAAACAGCATGGAACAGACATTATCATCCTCAAATATGATCTATGATCATATTACCCAGCTTTCGGCTTCCAGTGAGGAAGTGGCAGCTGCTTCCTCGGAAGGTCTGAATAATTCCAATATTACGGTAGGAGAGGTAGCAAAGTGTAAGCAGATATTTGAGGCTATCTTTGAACTGGCAAAAGATCTACAGAATTATTAAATAAAATCAGAATCAAAGGCGAAAGCGATAGACTGCTTTCGCCTTTTTTGGTACACTGAAACCATGCAGGTTATGGAAAGGCAGGGGAGTTGTATGAAAAAAAGAAAACAATGGATAATATTGGAATTCATTGTTCTTATAAGCTGGGCAGTTATTTTATGGAAAAATCTTGATTATCAGTATACATTACAGGGAGTAGAGACAACACTGGGAGAAGAGTCCTATGCAGGAGTATCGAACTACGAAGTAGAGGGTAATCTTTACAGGGTAAATGGCGAAGATCCTCAATTATATCTGAAGTCTCAGGGAACTGTAGGCGGAATAAATCTTTTTTGCTATTCCAAAGCAGGAGAGGATTTGCCGGTACAGGTCTTTTATGCAAAAGCAGGAGAGGACTATGCAGAGAAACATTCTGTTAAGACAATGGTGAAAGCAGGCACAACATTTTGTACCATTCCCATACCGCCTGGAGAATATGAGTCTTTCAGACTGGATATTGATGGTGATTTTTGGCTGGACAGGATATTGCTGTATGAAGGGGAGACGAAGGTAATGCCAGTGATCTCTTCAGATACGGTGCGAAACTGTTTGTTCTATTTTCCTGTTGCACTGGCTGCAATACTGCTTATTTTCTGGGCACACAGAGCCAGAGCAGGGGAAATGGGGGCAAAAGCCTATGTGAAGCAGTTATTTGGTGCAGAGAATAACAGAACTGCCAGACAGATACACTGGGATTATATGCGTGTATTGGCTGCATTACTGGTCGTATTGGCACATTCCTGTTCTCCCATGGTGGATCTGGCGGATACGGACTGGAAACGTATGCTTCTGGTCATGGGATTAACACTTGGACTAAGTTGTAATGTCATTTATGTGATGCTGTCGGGTGCTTTGCTGCTTAATTCCCAAAGAGAAGAATCAGTGGGTTCCTTCTATATTAGAAGAGCATCCAAAGTTGTTATTCCGCTCATTGTTTATTATCTGTTATTATTGTCACTGAATGATGAAGTAAGTTTTCTGCCGCCCAGAAATCTTGGCAGTGTATGGAAACGTATTCTTACAGGCGCACCGGATGCAGGCCCGCATCTGTGGCTTATTTATACGATAGTGGCATTGTATCTGATCACACCCTTTTTCCGTGTTATGGTGCAGCATTTAAGTAATAAAATGTTATTGTCACTTGCTATTCTGATCATGGTATGCAATGTTCTGACACTGTATTTGCCGCTTGCCGGTGTGAATTTTGGAATCTCCACATTCCTTGCAGGCTGGGAGGGAGTATTCCTCTTGGGTTATATTATGACGCACAGGGAAACCAGGCGATATGATAAAAAAATTATAATAGCGGGTGTTATCTCATTCGTGATCGCAGTAATTGTTGTATTTCTTAATTCTTCCAATATGAATTATGTATATAATAATGCAATTACTCTGGTCCTTCTTTCCTGTGGAATTTTTGCGCTGGTGCTTGGCAATACGAAATGGTTTGAGAATAAGGATAATGCCATGATCAGATTATGTTCCAGATACAGTTATGCTATTATCCTGATCCACTGGTATGCGCTTTTTGTTATCGTACAGGGCAAATTCCATGTAACTGCACTGCGTTTTGGCTGTGTGGGAGGAATTGTGGCTACAGTAGTACTGGCTTTTGGCGTGAGTCTGGTGCTTGGCATGCTCTATGATAATACAGTAGTTATTGTATGCAGTGTTGCGTTTGATAAACTGACAGCTTTATTTCATAAAGAACATAAATAAGTGAAAAATCCATATAATAATGAATAACACAAGTCACGCAGGTGAATATGAAGAAAGCAGCCCGTTTACTGGTCATTGTATTCTGCATTCCCTTTTTCTGCTATTTATTTATGGAAAAGGATGATATTGCATCAAAGGAGCAGCCTGTTGCTTCAACGGCGGGATTTACTGTAAAAGTCGAAGAAGATACAGGAGATTTTACTTACGACCCGGAGGAGATACTTCCACGTATCATGAAAGCAATGCTGTCCGGGCGTGGTGATGAGGTAATGTATCGTGTGGCTGCCATCATTTGTCGTACCAATCTGGTCTATACCTGGCAGCAGGAGGGCAGACCGGATGAGATACGGCTGACCAGTACCGGCCTGTGCAGTTGTAAAAGAGAAACATATCATAAAGCGGAGGATGCAGAAAAACTCAAAAGTGCGGCAGCGGATACGGTCGGCATTGTACTTACATATGAGGGTAAGGTAATACCTGCACCCCTTTTTTATTTAAGTGCAGGCAGGACCCGTAATGCGAAGGAGGTCTACGGGGATGACAGATTTCCCTATTTGCAGAGCACAGACTGCAGTGATGATATGCAGCAGGAGGATTTCCTTACACTCTATGATTACCCCAAAGATGAATTTTATCAAAAACTGCATACGATAACCGGACTTGAAAAGGTACAGGAACTGTCAGAACTGGAGCTGGAACGGGAACAGACAGGATATGTACATGCAATTCTTTATAAAATGGGAAACGGCTTGTTTTCTACACAGGATGTATGTGACACATTTGAACTCTGCTCTCCCTGGTTTGAATGGGAAGAGCGGGCACAAAGTGTGACGATACGCTGTAAGGGAGTAGGGCATGGGGTCGGATTTGATGTAAATTATGGGGAAATACTGGAAAAACAGGGAATAAATGAGTCGCAGATACTGGAATATTTTTACAAAGGCACAACTCTGGATAAACGATATAATGCAGCAGTAAAACCTGACTAAGATGTGAATAGATTTAAAAATACAGGCAATCATACTAATACGAGGTACTTGTACCTACGTCCCAAAATGCATGTTAGAGAAAGGCAAGGTGTTAG
The DNA here is from genome assembly GCA_964422225.1 of uncultured Roseburia sp. Taxonomy (GTDB): domain Bacteria; phylum Bacillota; class Clostridia; order Lachnospirales; family Lachnospiraceae; genus COE1. The sequence continues at coordinate 29,786 of CAYRAW010000006.1, read as the reverse complement.
TATGAATAGACGTAACAACAAACGTCCTTTACAGAAGGAGAAAGTATGTATGATAGCAGCATCTGTCTTCGTGCTGTCGGCGCTTACGCTAACGGGAGTCTATATGGCATCCCTGGGTCAATCCAAGGACGAGGATAATCGGATAGATTTTGCAAAGCTGGAGCAGCAGACACAGGAGCAGGAGCTTGCAGATGAAAGATTTGCAGGAGAAGAGCAGGAACTGGGTCAGAATGATGATATGGATATTGATCCTGTGTATACAGAGGCAAACTCCCAGGGGGTAACCAATGACAGGCAAAAGGCGGATGCATTGAGAGATGCAGGCAGAAATGATATGACGGATGCACGTTTTGGTGAAAATATTGCAGGGGAGACAGAAGTTTCCATACAGGATGAGGTAAGCCAGGAGCCAACAGCCACAGTTACAACAACTAAGCCCTCTTTTGGAGAAGGGGACATGCTGCAATGGCCTATTGTAGGAGAAGTGCTGCTGGATTACAGCATGGATAAAGCAGTATATTTTGCAACGATGCAGCAGTATCGCTATAATCCCTCTATTGTGATCGCAGCCACACCGGGAGAGACGATCACGGCAGCAGCAGACGGAGTAGTCGAGAGAGTATATTATGATCCACAGACAGGCAATAGTATTGTGTTCGACCTTGGAAATGGTTACGAACTTACCTATGGACAGTTGACAGATATTACACTTGCCGAGGGAGATCTGGTGACGGCAGGTGATATCGTAGGCAAAGTGGCAGAGCCTACTATTTATTATTCCGTGGAAGGAAGCAATGTATATTTTAAACTGACAAAGGATGGAGAACCCATAAATCCATTGAACAGTATGCAAAACCCATAAACGGCAGTAGTATCTTTACTTGTTACGGGAATACGTGTACAATAAGAGAAAATCGTGAGTGCGGGAAAGGTACGCAAATGAGAAAGAATAGAATACTATGTCTGTGCCTGAGTGCCTTTATGCTGCTGTCCGGATGTGCAAATACAGCAGCATCGGCATCACAGGGGCAGGCTCAGCCCATACAGGAAAAGACAACAACACAGAAGGTTTCACAGCCGTTATACCAGTCAGAAGTTACCTATGAAATTCCGGTAAGCCGTGTCAGGGTATTGGTTGACAGAGGAGGCTATCTGGCACAGAGAGATAAGAAGGTGCTTTTTCTGGGGGAAGATCTCTCAGAAGAATTTCGTATTGTAGAAGAAAAATCCAAAGAAGTGGTATATACGGGTAAAATTACCAGAACAACTTATGATAAAGAGACGGGAGAGACTGTCAGCAGAGGAGATTTTACTGAATTTACGCAGGAAGGTACATATTATATAGAAACAGACCGGATTGGAAGGTCTTATCCTTTTATGATCGGAAATCAGGTATATGATTCCATGTTTCAGGCTTTGATGGAACAGGAGCAGCATTTTACCTATGAAGAAAGTGCTACGGGAGTCAGAGATCTGGGATTTGGAATGCATGCCATGCTTCTTGCCCTGCAATGTCATGGCAGCATTTTTGAAGAAAATAAGACTCTGGTGCCCCAATTGTTAGCTTCTGCAGACTGGATGCTGGACAGGCAGGATCAGAATGGCAGTATTTATGAAGATTATGAAGCAACTGCTGTATTTTGTGGTATCATGGCAATGTATCATAATGTATTTGGTAAATATGATGAGAAAGCAGCCAGAGCATATCTGGAAGCATCTGATGAATCCTGGAAGTGGCTTGAAAGGCAGAACACGGACAGCAAAACAGAGAAAGCCAGATTTTATGCAGCAGCGCAGCGTTTCAGAACAGAAGGCGATGAGAAATGTCAGAAAGTCGTGCTGGATTATTTGGAAAAGCATGAAGCGGATATTATGACGGACAGATTTGCTTTTTTTGGAACGATCGTTTATCTGAGCACTGAACGAAAGACGGACAGGGATGTGTGTGCTGAATTGATGCAGAAACTTGTAAGTGAGACGGAAAATATATGTGTGTTATCCCAAAAGGACAATTTTGGTGTATATACAAGGAATCTGTCGGATAATCTCTACAAGATACTGCTGATCTGCTTTGTGGATTACATTACGCCCAGTAATGAATATGCTACTGTTATGGAGAATACCATACATTATATAGAGGGCAGAAATGAAGAAGGATGCCGTTATCTGGGTGAGGACGGTGTATGGACAGAGTGTGATAAGACAGCAGCGCGTACGCCGGAGTGGAATGGCATATTATTATTTGGGCTCAGTGACTTGCTGGATGACACACAGGATTGATATACTGTTCAAATAATGCGGCAAGGTGTACCAAAACTGCTTATTTTGGGATGAAAGATAGGAACCATAGTATAAAAACAGTATACTGTAACAGAATGAAATGCCGGCGCTGCGGCATACAAAATAAACGTAAAACAGCGCAGAAATGAGGATGGTTATGAAGATTGTAGTATTAGCTGGCGGAACCAGCACAGAAAGAGATGTATCTCTGGTAACGGGATCTATGATTTATAAAGCACTTGTAAGGAACGGACATCAGGTGGTATTACTTGATCTGTATCTGGGCTATGAAGGGGCAGATCGTGAAAATATTTTTGCAGTAAAGAAGGACTGGAGTGAAAGCATTCAGGCAGTTTCCAGCCAGAATCCGGATATTTCCCAGGTAAGAGCTATGAGGAAGGATGATCCGTATAATGAAGTCGGACCGGGGGTTATTGATATCTGTAAGCAGGCAGATATTGTATTCCTTGCGTTACATGGACAGAATGGTGAGGATGGCAAGGTACAGGCAATGTTCGACCTTTTACATATCAAATATACAGGAACGGATTATTTCTCAAGCGCACTTGCCATGGATAAGGTCATTTCCAAGGAACTGTTCATCAAATATGATATTCCTACCCCGAAGGGAATCACACTGACCAAGGGCATGGAGGCACAATGGAATACCTATCCATGCATCGTTAAGGTTAACAGAGGCGGTTCCAGTGTTGGTGTTTATAAGGCAGAGAACGAGCAGGAATTGCAGGATGCATTAGAGCAGGCATTTACCTATGAGAAGAGAGTCCTGATCGAGGAGTATATTGATGGCAGAGAGTTCTCTATCGGTGTAATGGATGGCAAGGCACTTCCGATCATTGAAATTGCGCCCAAGGTAGGTTTTTATGACTATAAGAACAAATATCAGGCTGGCTCTACTGTAGAGACATGTCCTGCACAGTTACCGGATGAGGTAACTGATGGTATGCAGCGTTGTGCAGAGGCTGTATACAGGGCACTTCGTCTTCATACTTATGTAAGAGCGGATTTCCGCATGGATCAGGATTATCATTTCTACTGCCTCGAAGCAAATACACTTCCCGGCATGACACCTACTTCCCTGTTGCCCCAGGAAGCGGCAGCAGTAGGCGTAGATTTTGATGCTCTATGCGAAGAGATCATCAGGATATCTCTGGAAAAATACAAAGAATTATAAATAATAGAAAGGTGTGGTACGGACATGAAAAATATGACCTTGGCAAATATCGCAAAAGCAGTAAACGGTTCTTTACATAATGCAGATCAGAAAATGACGCAGGAAGTTTCAGGCGTTGTGCTGGATTCCCGTAAGGTAGAACCCGGCTATGTCTTTGTGGCAACGAAGGGCGAACGTGTAGACGGTCACACCTTTATTGATGCAGTATTTGCTCAGGGTGCATTGGGCGTTATCTGTGAAAAGGCTCCTGAAAACCCAAAGGGCGCTTACATTCTGGTAAAAGACAGCTTCCAGGCACTAAAGGATGTGGCTGCCTATTATCGGGAGCAGCTGGATATCAAAGTTGTTGGTATTACAGGCAGTGTAGGCAAGACCAGTACCAAGGAGTTTATTGCAGGTACACTGGCAACTCATTATCAGGTGTTAAAGACAGAGGGAAATTTCAATAATGAGATCGGGCTTCCTCTGACGGTACTGCGCATCCGTGACAATATTGAGGTAGCAGTATTGGAAATGGGCATCAGTGATTTTGGCGAAATGCATCGTCTGAGCCGTATTGCACAGCCTGATGTCTGCGTCATTACCAATATTGGACAGTGCCATTTGGAGAATCTGGGAACCAGAGATGGAATCCTCAAGGCAAAGACAGAGATTTTTGATTTTATGAAGCCGGATGGCAGTGTATGTCTCAACGGTGATGACGATAAACTGGTCACAGTCAGGGAAGTACAGGGAAAGAAACCTCTTTTCTTTGGAAAAGACCAGAAGAATGAAATATATGTGACAGATTATGTAAACCTGGGACTGGCAGGAAGTACTGTAAAGATCCACAGAGAAGGCAGAAGTCTGGATGTCAAGATTCCGCTCCCCGGAGAGCATATGGTATATAATGCACTGGCAGCAACGGCTGTAGCCACAGTATTTGGCTTATCTGATGAGGAGATCATTCAGGGAATCAGTTCTGTAGAACCTGTAGGCGGCAGAAGTCACGTTATCCATGAAGATAAGGTGACCATTATAGATGACTGCTACAATGCCAATCCGGTATCCATGAAGGCTGCCATAGATCTGCTGAATATGGCAAATACCAGAAAGGCAGCAATCCTTGGAGATATGTTCGAGCTTGGTGCAAACGAACAGGCGCTTCATGAAGAAATCGGAACTTATGCCGCATATCATAATATTGATTGTGTGATCTGTGTCGGCAATCTCAGCAGGCATATGTATGACGGGTTGAAAGCAGTAGAGTCTGACAGCAGGGCATATTATTTTGAAACAAGAGATGTGATGCTGGAGCATTTGGGAGAATTGTTGCAGGCGGGAGACACCGTACTGGTCAAAGCATCGCATGGTATGCATTTTGAAGAGGTAGTGAAACAAATTCCCGGGATATTGGCGTAATAGTTTAAGGTTGCGTTAAGGTAAGGTATCTTTTCTGTTAAGAGAAGTGTGTTATGATGATATTATCAAAGAAAGAGAACATGACATGCATTAAAAAGGAGAGATGTAACATGATGTGGACAAGAAAAGAACTAAAGGAAAGAGCAAAAGAAGCTCTGAAACGCAACTACTGGAAAATCGTACTGGTATCGCTGATCGGTATGCTGATCGGTGGATCTGTAAGCAGTACAGGTGTTTCTGATAATATTGGTGAAAATATATCAGATAATATTCAGGAGAATATATCACAGCGTTATCAGGATATTGAAGAAGATGATGTGAACTGGGAAGGTGCAGATGCTTTGCAGGATGATATGCAGGCAGAACTGACCAGTGCAGATGTCATAGCAATTGTATTTGCAGTAATTGTTGTTCTGATCGTGGCAGTAATTACCCTGCTCATAGGTATTGCACTTGATGTATTGCTTTTGAATCCAATTAAAGTCGGTGTAGATCGTTTCATGTTGAAGAGTGTGGATGATACGGCAAGAATCGCAGAAGTTGGTTATACTTTTGACCATAATTATAAAAATGGCATTAAGGTTATGTTCTTTAGAGATCTTTATGTAGTACTCTGGTCCCTTTTATTCATTATTCCGGGTATATATAAGTCATATCAGTATCGTATGGTATCCTATATTCTTGCTGAAAATCCGGATATGCCTTACAAGGAAGTACTTCAGAGAAGTGCGGATATGATGAACGGACAGAAGTGGAAAACCTTTGTACTGGACTGGTCCTTTATTCTGTGGCATATGCTGGGCGGTATTACCTGCGGTCTGGCAGAAGTATTCTATGTAGCACCTTATGTAAATCTTACAAATGCTGCTCTGTACAGACAGCTTACACAGAAGCCTGAACAGATAGCAGATACAACAGCGGGAGTATAAGAATATGAAATATAAAATTCTGATCGCAGATGATGAAACAGAAATACTCGATGTATTGCATTTATATCTGGCTCAGGCAGGATTTGAGGTAGCAGAAGCGGCAGATGGTCTTGAGACCCTGTCGCTTCTTGAAAAAGAAACACCGGATCTTCTGTTACTGGATATTATGATGCCAAAACTTGATGGTTACCGTGTATTGAAGACTTTGCGTGACAAGAGCAACATTCCGGTGATCATCCTGTCTGCCAAAGGTGATGATTCTGATAAAATACTGGGGCTTGATATGGGGGCTGATGATTATATCACAAAACCTTTTCAACCATTGGAGGCTGTTGCCAGAGTAAAATCCAATCTTCGAAGATTTTATTCTCTGGGAGCCGGTGAAGCACAGGAAAAGGAAGTATTGCGGGTGAGGGATCTGTCATTGAATGTGGATTCCTGCCTTTTAAAACAGGGAGAACATACAATAGATCTTACTTCCGTAGAATTCCGCATTATGAAATTGTTTATGGAAAACCCCAATAAGGTATTTACCAAACAACAGATTTATGAGCAGGGATGGGAAGATTCTTTTTATACAGATGACAATAATGTCATGGTGTGTATCAGTAAACTTCGAGCCAAACTTTCGCAGGACCCCAATACCTATATTCGGACGATCAGGGGGCTGGGATATCGCCTGGAGAGTGATCTATGAACAAATCACTGAAATGGTTTCTGATAGAGCGGTTTGTGATCGCTCTGGCATTCATTGCTGTATCACAGGAAATGATCAATATATTATATCGAAAGTTCCTTCCGGGACTTTTGATGGTTTTGAGACTTGATCAGATCAGTATTGAGGGAGAAGGCAGTATTTTATTATTAATGCTTCAAATGCTGCTTTACTTTGCTGCAGACCTTTTGCCGGAAGGAATATCAAATGTAGTACAGAGAGAGTTGCAGGAGTTGATGGCAGGCAGTTGGCAGCTAAAGATCACTTCGACAGCCTATGGAACAGTAGATAATCTCCATTGGCAGGGATTTTATCAATTTGGTGTATTGTTGATCCTTTTGGTATTGTTTGCTATTACTCTGTTACCATATTTACTTGCAATTGCGTGGTATTATATACAGATCTCGCATAAAATGGCGGAGCTTCTGGAGCAGGAAAAGGAGCAGAAGAGGGCATATGATAAGGCAAGGAATCTCATGCTCTCAGATATCACGCATGATATTAAGACTCCCATTACGACAATCTGCGGCTATGCCAAAGCACTGACAGATGGAGTTGTGACGTTGGATGAGGATAAGAAGCAGCAATATTTACAGGCGATTTACACGAAAGCCATGCGTATGAGTGAATTGATCACTATGCTTTTTGAATATGTGAAAATGGACAGTGAGGGCTTTGTGCTTCATAAGGATAAGGCAGACCTGGGTGAATTGCTTCGGGAGAATATTGCAATGCTCTATACGGATTTTGAAGGAAAAGGTATGGAACTGGAGATTGATATTCCGGAGAAGCCATTCCCGATGGAACTGGATAAGAACCAGATGTCACGGGTCATTACCAATATTTTGACCAATGCATTAAAATATAATGAAGCGGGAACGAAGGTATTAGTCCGACTGGATGAAGATTATTGTATCGATATTGCAGATACAGGTGCATTGATCGAACCGGAACTGGCTGTGCATATTTTTGAGCCTTTTTCCAGAGGAGATAAGGCGAGAAGTACCAAAGGTGGCAGTGGGCTGGGACTTAGTATTGCCAGAAAAATTGTAGAGATGCATGGAGGAAGTCTGAGACTGAGTACAGCATTTGGAGATGGTTATTCCAAGGCATTTATTCTGGAACTTCATCCATAAAATAAAAAGGATATGTTTCGTACATATCCTTTTGTTGTATAACTGTCAGTGTGCGTATTTCTGAATCAGTTCGGCATACTGTTCCTTATTTTTAAAATAAGTATCACTGATGATCTGCTGTACATATGGTGCTAACTGTTTCTTCTGTTCCGGAGCAAGCTCATTGATATAGATAGGCTTGCCATATTCTACAATGACATTTGCCCTGCGGATCTTTGGAAAATGATCTTCCAATACGGCGGCACTGTTATTGATCGTAATAGGAACGATAGGACAGTTGGCTTTCTGTGCTATTTTGAAGCTGCCTTCATGGAAGGGAAGGAAGGTATCAACTACCTTGTTTCTGGTTCCTTCTGGAAAAATGCAGATAGAAATACCACTTTTCATCAGTTCAATGGCTTCCAGAATAGTTTTAAGACCTGCCTTGATGTCTTTTCTGTCAAGAAACAGACAATGTAAATTGCGCATCCAGATACGGAGCAGAGGAACTTTCTCAATTTCCTTCTTGGCAATATAGCCTGTTACACGGGCAACTTTTGTATAGGTAATAACTACATCAAAGAAACTGCGGTGATTGCCAACATAAAGGACAGGTGTATCCTTCGGTACATTCTCTTCACCGATCACAGTTACCTTAGTACCTGCCAGAAAGAGGACAACACGGAATGCCCAGTTCACAATGGCAAGTGAAGAGCGGTCTTTCACATCCGGGTTGAATTTGCCGATGATCCATTCTATGAGCATAAGTGGAATACTTAATATCAGAAATAAAGCAACAAAGAGGACTACAATAATTAATCGAATCATAATTGACCTTTCTACTTTCGTGTTAATGTGTTTCTTCTATTATAGATGAGGAAACACATAAAAGCAAGCAATGCTCATTACATGGAAATCCATCCAAATGCGTTGGCTACAGAACTGATCAATATAATGGCTGCAAAAACAGGGCATAAATACTGAATCATAAAATTAAAAATTCTCTTACGGCGAAAAGTACTTTCTCCTTCCAGGACTTCCTCTTCAATTCGCTGAATACCAACAACGCGGGAGACCAGAAGACAGGTAGCAATTGCAGCAATGGGCATCATGACAGAGTTAGTCAGGAAATCAAAGAAATCCAGAAACTGCATGCCCATGATCGTAATATTGGCTAATGGTCCATAGCCTAAGGAAGAGAGACTACCCAGGGCAATCATGATAACACTAATAAGGAGTGTTGATTTATGTCTGTTCCAGCCTAATTCATCTTCAAATGTAGATACGGCACTCTCTGTCAGGGCAATGGAACTTGTAACAGCCGCAAACAGAACCAGAAGGAAGAACAGGATGCCTACAAAAGTTCCCAGTCCCATGCTTTCAAATACTTTGGGAATCGTGATGAACATCAGGGAAGGACCAGCCTGCAACATATCAGGATCACCGCCGGAAAAAGCAAAAACCGCCGGAATGATCATCAATCCTGCCATAATCGCAATTGCAGTATCGAAAATTTCTACATTTCTGGTAGATCCTTCAATCGAAATATCTTTTTTCATATAAGAACCGAAGGTAATGAGAATCCCCATCGCAATGGAAAGAGAGTAGAACATCTGTCCCATGGCTGTTACTACGGTCATCCAGGAGAAATTTTCAATATTTGGTACAAGGAAATATGTTACGCCCGCAAGTGCTCCTGGTCTAGTTACGGAATAAATTGCTATGATAACAGAAAAAACAACAAGAATCGGCATCATACATTTGGATACACGTTCAATCCCATTACGCACACCTGCATAAATAATAAGCAGGGTAAAAAGGGCAAAAATAAGGAAACAGATTTCTGTGGAAACTCCATTGGATATAAAATCGCTAAAGTAGCCATCCTGAGCTAAGGATGCACTTTGTCCGGTTATATATCCAAAGAGATATTTAATGACCCAGCCGCCGATCACAGAATAGTATGGAACGATCAGAATAGGAATGACGGCATTGATCCATCCGCCAAAGGACAGCCACTTGGATTTTCCAAAGTAGCCAAAGGCACCTACAGGGCTTTTTTTGGTCATGCGTCCCAGAGAAGTTTCGGCAACGATCATGGTGTAGCCAAAGGTCAGTGCCAGAACGATATAGATCAGAAGGAAAATACCACCGCCGTATTTCGCCGCGAGATAGGGAAATCTCCAGATGTTTCCCAGGCCTACGGAAGCACCGGCAGCAGACAGTACAAAACCGATCTTGCCGGAAAAAGAACTTCTTTTCGTGTCATGTGTTTTCATATTTTTTACCCACCCTCAACTTATTTTATTAGCATGTGGAATCAGTGTAGCATAGGCATGCGCAAAATGCAAATATTACCTTTATTTACAGGCATAACCAGGGGGGATTTCTAATAAAATAATAGCAAGATGGAGTAAAAGGTGATTTGAGTGAAAAAGAATATAAAAACATGTGTTATGATTGCGGGGATGATATTAAATCTATGTATTCTGGGTGGCTGTTCCATGGATGCACAGGAGGATGGAAAACTGAGAGATCTTGATTTTACGGTGGTATCGCAGGAGGAACAGCCGGATGCCCTACGTGATGTGATAGAGGAGAAGAAGACCAAACCCTTTCAGATCAGCTATACCAGAGGAGAGGATCTGTATATAGCGGTAGGGTATGGGGAGCAGGAGTGCAGTGGTTACAGCATCAGTGTCAATGAATTATTCGAAACAGAGAATAGTATTGTAATAGATACAACACTGATCGGTCCCAAGGAGACGGAGCAGACAGCGCAGACCACATCTTATCCATATGTTGTGGTAAAAACAGAAGGCATTGCAGATAAGAACGTGGAATTCAGATAGGGGATGTGCTATACTTGTGCACAAGGAAAAAGGTAAAAAAATACAGAAAGGCATGGTAATTAGGATGATATTAATTAAGAACGGAACCGTTATAGATCCATCCTGTAAGCGGGAGGAAAAGGCAGACCTGCTGATCAAAGATGGAAAAATTGCGCAGATTGCACCTTATGGGGAAATCGCAGAGCAGGGTTGTGAAATTCTGGATGCACAGGGGATGATCGTAGCACCGGGACTTGTAGATGTTCATGTACATTTCAGAGATCCGGGATTTACCTATAAGGAAGATATTGATACAGGCGCGCAGGCGGCACTTCATGGAGGCTTTACCAGTGTTGTGCTTATGGCTAATACCAAACCTGCTGTAGATAATGAAGAAACACTGAAGTATGTGCTTGAAAAAGGACAGAACACACCGATCCATGTATATACCTGCGCCAGTGTGACTAAAGGATTAGGCGGCAGGGAAATGGTTGATATGGATGTATTGCATGCTCAGGGAGCAGCCGGATTTACAGATGATGGAATTCCTTTATTAGATGCTGCACTGTTGGAACAGGCAATGAAGGAAGCAGCACAATTGAATGTTCCGATCAGCCTTCACGAAGAGAATCCTGCATTGATACAAAATAATGGTATCAATAGTGATATTGCGCAGAAGCATTTTGGAATTGGCGGGTCACCACGGGAAGCAGAGATTGATTTAATAAGCAGAGATATTGAAATAGCATTAAAAACAGGTGTTATTTTAGACATACAGCATATTAGTACCAAAGAAGGAGTAGAACTGGTCAGACAGGCCAGAAAGAAGAGCAGCAGGATTCATGCAGAAGCAACACCACATCACTTCAGTCTGACACAAGAAGCTGTTGTAGAACATGGAACACTTGCCAAGATGAATCCACCACTGCGACTGGAAGAGGACAGACAGGCGATCATTGCAGGCATACAGGATGGAACTATTGACATCATCGCCACGGATCATGCCCCTCATAGTGTAGAAGAGAAAGCAAAGCCCCTGACGGAAGCACCGAGCGGAATCATTGGTCTTGAGACAGCACTTTCTCTTGGAATCACCAATCTTGTTAAGACAGGAAAAATTACAATGATGCAACTTTTAGCTTGCATGACTTGTAATCCGGCGCAAATGTATGGAATAAGTGCAGGAAATCTTGCAATTGGTAATACAGCAGATATTGTTGTATTTGATCCTGAGGAACAGTGGACAGTTGGAAACTTTGCATCCAAATCATCAAATTCTCCATTTACAGGAGATAAACTAACATGTGTTATTAAACACACTGTTGTTGCAGGTAAGATTCAATTCTAGTTTTTGTTCTCACGCATATTGCTGGGTGTAACTCCATATATCTTTTTAAATGCACGGCGGAATGTATTGGCATTATTGTAGCCTACAGAGATATACAGCTCATTCAGGCTGATATCAGTTTCCTTGATCATTCTGGCAGCTTCGCTCATACGTATATTTTCAAGATATGTGGAGAAGTTTACACCTGTCTTTTCCTTGAACATATGGGAGAAATAACTTTCAGATATCTGGAATTCATCAGATATCTTATTTAATCCCATGGAAGGATCCATATAATTTTTTTCAATATATTTTTCTATTGCAGTTACCAGACTGGTATCATCTGATTCCACAGTAAAGAGTTTGCACAGAGTTAAGGCAATGTCCTCGCATAATTTAAAGGTTACATGCTGGTTGAACTGTTCATCAAGCTGTGATGTGATTTCCGCAGAAACACCACTTGGCAGGGCAAAACGTGCTTTCAGTAAGGTATTTCGAATATCCGAGAGCAGGAACTTCAACAGATTGATCGGAAGAGAACGTTCTTCAATATTTTCCTGGTGAATGAGATTGAACAGCTCAAGAACCTGCGAAGTATTGCCAGTTGTAATGAAGTGGATCAACTTAGTAGACAATTCCGGCGGATAATAGAAGGCATTGGAATCCTTTTTAATAAATTCATATGGGAAGAAGAAATAATTCTTGCTTGTATAGCTGATGGATTCAATGGCCTGCTGATAGGATTCCCATACATTTGTCAGATTGTCTGTATTTTTACCAATTCCTGCAAAAAGCCAGATACCATACGTATCCAGCAGATAATTATGAAGTTGCACAATGGTTTCATTGGCTTTGATGATCAGATTAGCTTCATCTTCTTTGCTGCATGCCAGCAAAAGGGCATAAGTGCGGTCACTGGGACTGAAGCAGTAGAGAGGCATGCCAAAATAATTCTGCAAGGCTTCCATAATAATCTGGTTAAAGTCTTCTGCAGAACGGATTGGCTGAACACTTTCCCCAGAGTTTCCTGCATTGTTATAAGCCACGATATATAATCCGTTGTAGCACAAGGATTCACCTATGAGATTTAGATATTCTTTAATATACGAAGCCTCTTCTGCGGAAGCGACCAGGCCTGTCAGAAGCTGCCGTACATAGGTGTTACAGATAATAGGTCGCTGGCTGTCAACGACTTCTTGGAGATGATTCTGCGCTTCTACAGCTTCATTCAGTTCCTGACCTAACTCTATAATGGGCGCGACATTACGTTTTGAGAACCGTACGATCAACGCAATGCCCAATAAAAACGCAATTACAAAACAGGAGATATATAACACCTGTTTTCCTATAATTCCAGCAGAAGAATTAAAGGTAGGAAAACTATAATAATAGGTATATCCTGTCAACTCAGAAGTATAACTGCCTACTGTGGCAGCCTGCCCATTCAGGTTATAGTGAGCAAAACCGTTTGCATAGGACAGGGTATTTACATCAGAAAAGGAAACATCATAATCCCCGCAAAGCTCCAGAAATGATTCATTTTTTTCATTGGAAGCAATCAGGAAGTTATAGAGGAATTCTTTGGATGAACCGCCTGAGAAAAGAGAAGAAAGTTCTTCTTTTTCTAATACAAAACATACTACAGCGTCTGCCTCCATATAATAGAAATCGTTCATATTGATCATATACATATAGTAGTTTTTGCTGAAGTTGGGAGCAATGTCATCCATAGGGATGAAATGGTAATAATTACTGCTGTCTGTAAGAGCTTTCAGCCAGTTATCGTGCTCTGCGTCAGCGTAGCGTTTTATCCATTTATAGTATCTGTCTTCTGATATAAAATACGTAGGAGATAGGATATATTCTGTATTTGGCAGATAACAGTATACTTCTTCAATAGGTAGAAGAGCTTCAGGATAAACATCTGTGGAGAGCGTTGTGGCAAGAGCATTGCCCATATCAAGAAAATCCGCAGATTGAGGATCATGATAGGTCAGCAGTTTTCGGAAACTGTTATTTTGTAAAAGTTGCCGGCAGTAGACATTCATGATTTTCAAGTCTTTTTCAAACAATTCCACGTTGCTTGTAAGGGTGGACTGTTTCTGAAAGTTATACTGAGTTTCGACATTTCTAAAAGTAGATTGGTACAGATACAGGAATAAAATAAGAATGACCAGCAAAAAAATGCTGTAAGAGGTTACCATACGTAACATAAGTGATTGTTTTTCAGTTGTTGAATCTGTATTATTTTTCGTAATTTTTGTATTTAGAATCATCAAGATTTTCTCCATGACATCATAAATTTTCAGTTTGTATAGTCATATTGTAACAGTTTTATAAAAAAAACACAACATGTAAGTGCTTACAGCAAACCCTTGAAAAATGGGGATTTTTCTGGGAACTGAGTCAAAATATGTACGTTACAGCAAAATTTGTAACTTGTTTTTAACCAACCCGGATGATAAGGTGAATTCAGAGCAAGGGCAAAGCAAATACTAAGCTCTAAAGTTCGAAACAGTTAATTTTATATTAGGGAGGAAAGTAAGAAATGAAGAAGAAAGCATTATCTTTACTTTTATCATCAGCTATGGTTGTATCCTTAGCTGCATGCGGTAGCTCTTCTGATAGCGCAAGCACAGCTACAGATTCCAACGCTACTTCAACTACAGAAGCTGCAAACGCAGAAGCTTCTACAACAGCATCTGAGGAAACATCTTCTTATGAGCTGACAGAACTTAACATCGTAGTAAACGGTACATTAACAGCAACAGTTGATAATGGACAGCAGGCATTCGTTGAACAGTGGGAAGAGGCTGTTAGCGAAGAACTTGGACATGATGTTAAACTTAACATCCAGCAGTTAGACCATTCAGGTTATACAGATGCAGTTGGACGTTTATTCGCAGGTGGTGATTATCCTGATGCTATGATCATGTCAGCAGATATGTTCAAGCAGTATGCACCTACAGGTCTTCTCTGGGATATGGCTGATGCATATGAGAACGCTGATTTTCAGGAACGTATGGATTTACCTGCCATCAATGAGAGCCTGAAGGATTCAGAAGGTCATTTATACGGCTTCGCTAATGCATATGGTAATGGTTGTGTTACATATGTTAAGAAGGCTTGGTTAGACGCAGTCGGAATCAACGCAGATGACGTTAAGACTTATGATGATTACTACAATATGCTGCTTGCTTTCCACAACGGTGATCCTGATGGAAACGGTGTAGATGGCGATACTTATGGTGTAGTTGCAGCTGGTTTCGTTGGAAACGAAGCTCCTTATATCAACTACTTACCTGAATTCTGGCAGGATGCATACCCGGCAATCGTTCAGGGCGATGATGGCACATGGTATGATGGATTCCAGACAGAAGAAACAAAGGCTGCATTATTAAGATTACAGCAGGCATACGCTGATGGAGCTATTGATCCTGAAACACTTACAGCATCTACTAAGATTGCTCGTGAAAAGTGGTTCTCCAATGATCAGACAGGTTCTTCAGGTGTATTCACATACTGGGCAGGCTCCTGGTATCAGACACTTACAGATAACCTTGTAAAGAACGATGTTGATTCTGAATTAGTTCAGTTAGCTCCTATCGATGAGATCAAGAATACTGTTGGTGGTTACCTTAACAGAGAAGCTCCTGTATGGGTTATCATTGATGATGGTGACGGAGATGATTCTCGTGAACAGGCTATCTTCGATACATTGATCGAGACAATGATGGATGGTGACAAGGTTCAGACACTTTGGACATATGGTGCTGAAGGTGTTCACTGGTCTACAGAAGCTGAAACATTTACAATTAACGCTGGTACAGATAAGGAAAAGACATATGAGTACGCTGATGGTGAGTTCCACTTAAAGCAGTCTCCTAACGATCCTAACTCTGTATGGAAGAAGAACGCAATCGATCCTGCATTAGTAGTTTGCCACTTAACAAACGGCTATGCTGATCAGTCTGAACTTGCAGCAGCAGGTAACGAATTCTTCACAAACAACTGTGTAGATGCTCCTGCTTCACCAGTATCTGAGACATTCACAAATGAGTCCGGTACAATCTACGATGCTAAGCTTGCTTGTATCACAGCTGTTGTAGTTGACGGTGGTGACGTTGAATCTGCTATGCAGACATACGTTGATACAGTTGGTTCTATCGTTGATCAGTGCTTAACTGAGTTAAATCAGTAAGATAAAGCCGAGTGATCGGAAAAGTTATATATGAAGCTGTCCTGCTCTTGTCAGAGCAGGACAGTTATTCATGAGAGAGTCAAGGCCGTTCTATCCGGCCAAATGAAAAAAGTGGTATGAGGAAGTAGGAAAGGAAGAAGAACGGTATGAGTAAGAAAACAGTTATGACTTCTACAGGTGTCGAAGTTCACGAGAAACCACTGAAGCTTCGTATCTGGAATAACAGGGGCTATTACATAATGTTCCTGCCGGTTTTGATATTTCTGTTTATTTTTAATTATTGGCCAATGATTGGTATCAAATGGTCTTTCTACGATTATAAGCCCGTAGGATCACCAAGTTTTGTAGGTTTAACACATTTCCAGAAGATGTTTGCAACAGCAGCGTTCTGGACAGCATTCAAGAACACACTCTGGTTGAGTATTATTAAGTTGATCATTACGAATGTATCAGCAGTCGTAGTGTCTATCTTCTTAAATGAAATGGGAAATCTCTTTGCAAAGAAAACTTTGCAGACTATTATATATCTGCCACACTTTATGTCATGGGCAGTAGTTGCATCTATCTTCAGTTTGTTGCTGTCTCCATCCAGTACAGGTCTTGTAAATGGTTGGTTAAGAGATCTTGGTATCCTGACAGATGCTGATAAGAACATCTACTTCCTGGCTAGTACAGCTTGGTGGCGTCCAATTTTCTATGTTATTAATATCTGGAAGGAAACAGGTTGGGGAACAATTATCTTCCTTGCAACATTATCCGGTATTAATCCTGAATTATACGAAGCAGCCGATATTGATGGCGCTACTCGTATGCAGAAGATTCGTTTCGTAACATTACCTGCTTTGGCTAATACGATTATCACTGTATTGATTCTGAATCTGGCTAAGGTTATGAACATGTTTGAATCTGTATTCGTATTATATAACAATGCAGTATATGATGTATCTGATGTTATTTCTACATATATTTATCGTCAGACCTTCGCTATTGCATTGCCTAACTATGGTTATTCCACAGCGGTTGGTCTCTTCAAGGGCTTAGTAGGATGCTTCCTTGTTCTTGTATGTAACTGGGCAAGCAAGAAGACCCGTGGCCGCGGTATTGTATAGGAGGTACGAAAATGGCAAAAGAACAACCTAGTCGTAAACAAAGATTACACGTTTTTGACGTTGTAAACTATATCGTATTTATTTTGATCGGTTTACTGGTTCTGGTTCCTATCTGGAAAGTTTTGGTAGACTCCTTTAATGCAGTTGGTGTATATCAGTTCCAGTTATGGCCAAGCCATCCAACTCTTGATGGTTACAAGACCATTATTCAGACATCTGCACTTTACAGACCATTTATCAACTCCGTAATAACAACAATTCTCGGAACCTTGCTTGGTCTGGTATTATCAACACTTGGTGGTTATGTACTTGTACAGTTCAACATGCCTGGACGTAACTTCCTTGCATACATGCTTCTGTTCACAATGATCTTCTCCGGTGGTATGATTCCTGAATACCTCGTTATGAAGAAGATTGGTCTGGTAAACAATATGTGGATTCTTGTGTTCAAGCATGGTATGAATGTTTACAACCTTGTACTTATGAGAAACTTCTTTGAAGGTATTCCTGACTCCTTATATGAAGCGGCAGAACTTGATGGATGTTCTCCTATGGGAATCTTCTTCAGAATCGTTCTTCCTCTGTCTAAGGCAGCACTTGCTTCTATCGGTCTGATGTTCGCCGTAACAGTATGGAACGATTACACAACAGTTAAGATCTATATTACAGACCCTGATCAGGTTAACTTCCAGTATAAGTTAAGAAACATGATCATGGATGGTGATACTCCTACAACATCTTATAATGTATCTCAGAATACATTGTTCAATGCAGGTATCATTGCAGCTATCCTGCCATTCATGATACTGTATCCTTTCTTACAGAAATACTTTGTAACCGGTGTTAATATCGGAGCTGTAAAAGAGTAATATCCGGGGGACATTAAGTCCCCCTTTCTTAATTCAATGTAAAAGGAAGGAGAGGGAGAATAAATGAGGAAAATTTATTGGGCAGCCGATTCTACCGTACAGACTAATAAGATCATGACTTATCCACTGACTGGAATAGGGCAGGTATTTTCCCTGTATACAAAAGATGATGTGGCTGTCATAAATTATGCTAAAAATGGGAGAAGTACAAAAAGCTTTATAGATGAGGGCAGATTGCAGCGAATTGATGAAGAGATTGGAGCAGGAGATTTTCTTTTCATTCAGTTTGGGCATAATGATGAGAAGAATCAGGACCCGGCAAGGTATACGGAGCCTTTTTCCACATTTATGGAAAATCTGGAGATTTATATAGCAGTAGCCAGAAAGCATGGGGCATATCCCGTACTGATCACACCATTGGAACGCAGATGCTTTGTGGATGATAAGCATCTGGGGCTGGGAGCTCATTCTGATTATGTGGCTGCTATGAAGCAGACCGCAGAGAAGTTCAATGTACTTCTGGTGGATCTCTACAGTATGAGCCGTGCTGAACTGAAAAAGGCTGGTGAATCAGGCAGCCGTAAATGGTATATGTATTTCTCCAAGGGAGAGTACAAAAATTATCCGGAGGGTAAGACAGATAATACACATCTTCGTTATGATGGAGCGGTTCTGTTTGCAGGATTGATCGCCAGGGGCTTACAGGAAGCCGGCGGTGTCTATGCAGATCTTCTTGTTGAAGAAGAAATACTCAATGAAAAAGAATTAGGTTATCGTACAGAGAAGGGATGATGTGCTTGCACATCATCCTTTCTTATTCTATACTGATATTAGAGCGCCTTAAAGGTTGGTGTCAGATATAAGAACAGAAGAAATCGGAGGAAGAGCATGTCAGGGAAAAAGAAGGAAACTACAGTAGTAGTAAGCCAAACAGAAATTGCAACGGACATTTATGATATGTGGATCGAGACAGATTTAAGTCTTCAGGCAAAACCGGGTCAGTTTATCAGTGTATATACACAGGATAAATCGACACTGTTGCCCCGTCCCATCAGTATATGTGAAGTAGATAGAGAGAATCGCAGACTTCGTATTGTATACAGAGTTGCAGGTAAAGGGACCAGAGAATTTTCAGGGTATCACGCAGGTGCATCCATCGATATTCTGGGAACACTGGGCAATGGATTCCCATTGGAAACAGCTAAGGGTAAGAAAGCCTTTTTGATGGGTGGCGGTATTGGAATCCCTCCGATGCTTGAATTGGCAAAAGAGTTGGATTGTGATAAAGATATTATTGTCGGTTATCGCAATTCTGAACTGTTTCTGGCAGATGAACTGACCAGATATGGTAATCTGTACATTGCGACAGAAGACGGCAGCAGGGGAACCAGAGGAAATGTAATGAATGCCATTGCTGAACAGAATTTAAAAGCAGATGTTATTTATGCCTGTGGACCAATGCCAATGCTTCGTGCGATCAAAAAGTATGCAGAAGAACAGGGTATTCCTGCATATATTTCTCTGGAAGAGAGAATGGCATGCGGTGTAGGAGCCTGTCTGGGTTGTGTGGTAAAGACGAAAAATGTGGATGCACATTCCCATGTAAAAAATGCAAGAGTCTGTACAGACGGACCTGTGTATCTGGCAAGTGAGGTGGATATCTGATGAAAAATACGAAAGTTACTATTGCAGGTGTAGAATTTAAGAATCCAGTAATGACTGCGTCCGGAACTTTTGGTTCCGGTATGGAATACTCAGAATTTGTTGACTTGAACTGCCTGGGAGCAGTTGTGACCAAGGGTGTTGCCAATGTTCCCTGGGAAGGCAACCCTACTCCGAGAGTGATGGAGACATATGGAGGTATGCTCAATGCGATTGGCCTGCAGAATCCTGGAATTGATGTCTTTATTGAAAGAGATATTCCATTTTTAAAACAGTTCGATACCAGGATTATCGTGAATGTATGTGGAAGAACGGTAGAAGATTATGTTGAAGTTGTGGAAAAGCTGGGAGATCAGCCAGTCGATATGCTGGAGATCAATGTGTCCTGCCCTAATGTAAGCCATGGTGGCATTGCCTTTGGACAAAATCCGGATTGTCTCTATGATATTACGAAACAGATCAAAGCGAAGGCAAAACAGCCTATTATCATGAAGCTTTCTCCTAATGTAACAGATATTACCGAAATGGCGAAAGCAGCAGAGGCAGCAGGGAGCGATGCCCTTTCCCTGATCAATACAATTACCGGTATGAAGATCGACATTCACAAGAGGACATTTGCACTTGCAAACAAAACAGGCGGTCTATCGGGACCTGCGATCAAGCCGGTAGCAGTACGTATGGTATATCAGGTTGCACAGGCTGTGAAACTTCCTGTTATTGGTATGGGTGGCATTGCGAATGCAGAGGATGCCATTGAATTCATGCTTGCGGGCGCGACAGGTGTAGCAGTTGGAGCCATGAATTTCGTAAATCCCTATACAACGCAGGAGGTTGTGAAGGGCATTGAAGATTATATGGAACGTTACAAGGTAGAAAATCTGAGTGAATTAATTGGTGCAGTTAAGTAACAATTCAGAACCTTAAGCATATTGGGACCTTTCGGAGAATAGAATGTGATAAGTCAAGATTCTCCGGGAGGTCTTTTTGAGTATGGAACTGGTGAAAAAAAATATACATACAGAACGGATCAAGGCGAAGGCTCTGCTGCAGATTCCTCTGGAGGAGGACATTAATGTGTCAGATACCAGACCGGATGTCAGCAAACCGGTATTTACAAGGGGAAAAATCAAAATAGATGAAGTAAAATCAGGTTCAAATAAGGTATGGGTAAAAGGGCGGCTCGCCTATCAGATACTTTATCTGGCGGAGGGAAAAGAAGAAGGACTCGCAGGCATGGAGGGAGAACTGCCCTTTATGGAAGAAATCTATATGGACACCGTTGAAGGCGGGGACAGGGCAATCTGCAGTTCAAATCTGGAGGATATGCGTGTAAATCTTATAAATTCCCGTAAATTAAGCATACAGGCGGTAATCAGCCTTATGCCCAGAGTGGAGGAAAGTACGCAGGAGGAAGTGTGTGTGGAACTTGGTGGGGAAGATGCTTCCATAAAAAGCAGTCAGCATCTGGAATATCGTAAAAAACCGTTGGATTATCTGGAAACAGCAGTCAGTAAAAGGGATCTGTTTCGAATTCATGAGGAGAATAAACTGCCGGCAGGACTTCCGGCAATTGGAACCGTTATATGGAGAAGTGCACGCGTGAATCACGTTAATTTCAGACCACTGGCAGAAAAAATCGCAGTTGGTGGTGAACTCTCTCTTTTCCTTATTTATATAGAGGATGTCAGCGGGAGAACAAACTGGTATGAAACTACGATTCCGTTTAGTGGCAATGTAGAGTGTCAGGGTTGCGAAGAAACTATGGCTGCGGATATCTCCTATGATGTAGGACATGAGGATATCACGATCAGGGAGGATGCAGATGGAGAATCCAGAATTATAGGAATAGAACTGGCGCTGGAGATGGAACTGAAACTTCTGAAGAAAGAATCAACACCTATTGTTGCTGATGTATATGGAGTAACCTGCGAGGTAGCTACGCTGACCAGCCCCAGACAGTTTCGGAGACTACAGCAGGATGCTTATCTGGAAGAGAAACTGATGGGGAATATTAAGCCGGATGGAATGGATTCCAAAATCCTGCAGATCTGTCACAGTGATGCACAGGCAGATATTGAGAATTGCGTATTTGGAGAGGAAGGGTTGGAAGTTAATGGATCTCTGGAACTTCAGGTGCTCTACTTATGCAGTGAAGAGGGCGCAGGCTTTGCTTCTGCCCAGACCAGTGTGCCTTTTACAATAGCGAGAAATGTGTCAGGAATGGAACAAAATACAAAGTATAATATAGAGAATTATTCTTTACGGCCTCAAATAGAACAGCTTCAGGTATCGATCAAAGATGGGGACAGAATAGAATGGCAGGCAGTGCTCTCTCTGCATCTTATGCTGTATGATGAGGCACAGGAAGATATTCTGACAGAGTTAAAGATAGGGGAATTGGATAGTGCGAAGGTAGAGAAACTTCCCGGATTTGCTATTTATTTTGTAAAAGAGGGAGATACACTGTGGCAGATAGGAAGAAAATACTATGTCAGTGTAGATAAGATCAAAGAGGTAAATCAACTGACCAGTGAGGAAATCGCACCGGGTGATAAACTTTTGATCGTAAAATCAGGTGAAGTATAAGAAACGGGGCTGTGAAAAGCCCCGTTCTTAAAGTGTATGGAACACAAAATCATGCTTCTGTGTCGCTTGTTTCTTTCGTTGTTGTGTTATCTTTCTTGATCACGACTTTACCATCGTCAGTAGAAGTACTCTTATCGGTATCTTCTGCCTTTTTGGATGTCAGAGAATCAAATTTCTTCATAACAGCATCATAGGTTCTCTGTGAAATATCAGGAAGTTTACCTTCCCACTGTTCCTCAGCCTGTTTGTAACCTTTGATAAAGGCATTTTTCATTTTTTCGAGTGCACTGCTGTCATCTCCTGCAAGAGCTGTTGCAAAGGAAACAATACGGTCAGAAGTCTGTTCAACGCCCCAGTAACCGTCATCTGCGATATCTTTCTGGGCTTTTGCCTTTGTTTCGGCATCGACTGTGTAATTACCTTTTGCAAGGAATTTCCAGATATCGGCAGCCTGACCAAAAGTGGCAGCCTGTTTGGACATCATGTTACTTACCAGATCAGTAAGCTGTGATTGACGTTTCTCCTGATCAGCTTTTAACTGTGAGATAATAGATTTTCTGTCTTCATCACTTAATTTACGTTTGTCATAAACTGCTGCAGTATCATCCTGCTTCACAGTGGAAGTCGTTGTCTGTGCATCATTTGTCTTTTGCGTGGTATCTGTCTTCTCATTTCTGGTTTCAGATACATTCGCAGACATTGTGTAAGTAGTAAGTCCGTTTACATCCATGATAACCCTCCTTGGTAAATCTAAAGGTATAAGTTCTCTCATCACCTATATCGACACAGCCGGATAAAAACTTAATACTTATAGTAAAAAAGTTATAAGGAAAAGAAAGCATTTTAGTGTAAATATTGACGAATCTACAGAAATTGTATATAATCGAATACAAAATGTATATTGTATTTCTATAAATACAATGAAAGGAAAAGCATGGATAGAGTGGAATATAAGGCAAGAGCCAAGGTGAACCTGGGACTTGATGTATGTGGACGGATGCCAAATGGTTATCATGAAGTAAGAATGATCATGCAGACAATCGACCTGTATGATGAGTTAGAGTTTGTAAAGCGCAAAGATCCGGATATCATACTTTCAGTAGATAGTAAAGATCCTCTGGGAGATATTGGCAATAACCTGATATTCCGGGCAGCCAAAATGATGCGCGAATATTTTTCCATAAAAGAAGGAGTGGAAATTCATTTAAAGAAGCATATCCCTGTCGCAGCGGGAATGGCAGGTGGAAGCACGGATGCGGCAGTAACGATGCTGGCAATGAATGAATTATATGATTTGGGACAGACCAAAGAACAGCTTATGGATCTGGTCATTAAACTGGGAGCAGACATTCCTTTCTGTATTATGGGAGGAACGGCTTTGGCAGAAGGAATCGGTGAGAAGCTGACACCACTTCCGGCACCGCCCAGAGCATCTATCCTGATCGCAAAACCTCCGATCATGGTATCTACGAAGGACGTATATCAGGGATTGAAGATTGATGAACTGACAAGCCATCCTGATATTGATGGAATGATAGAAGCATTGAATCAGGGAGACCTTGATGGTATTACGGACAGAATGGAAAATGTATTAGAAACAGTTACGGTAAAGCAGTTCCCTGTCATTGCACAGATCAAAGACTTTATGAAAGAGCATGGAGCAGTTAATGCACTGATGAGTGGAAGCGGACCTACTGTATTTGGTATATATAAGGAAGAAAAAGCTGCTAAGGAAGCAGCAGAAGCATTGAGAGAGACAGGATTTGCCAGGCAGATCCGTGTAACGGAATTTTACAATGGGGAAAGGCAGGAACGATAAATGAGCGATGCATTTCGAGTGAATGAGGAAGATGAATATTTGCCATTAAGAGATGTTGTGTTCAATACACTCAGACAGGCTATTCTGACAGGTGAGATGAAACCTGGGGAGAGACTGATGGAAATTCATCTTGCGAACAAGCTTGGAGTCAGCAGAACCCCTATCAGAGAGGCAATACGTAAGCTGGAGCTGGAAGGGCTTGTAGTCATGATTCCAAGACGAGGAGCAGAAGTAGCACAGATTACATGGAAAAATCTAAAGGATGTACTGGAGGTCAGAAGGGCTCTGGATGTACTGGCAGTGGAACTTGCATGTGACAGAATGAGTCAGGAGGAACTGGAAGATCTTAAGAATGCCTGCGCAGAATTCAAGGAGGCTACAAAGACACAGGACTGGCGCAAGATAGCAGCGGCGGATGTCAGACTGCATGATATCATTGTCATATCTACCAGAAACGACAGACTGATCCAGCTTGTGAACAATCTGGCTGAGCAGATGTATCGTTATCGTTTTGAATACATTAAGGATGCAACACAGTATGAACGTCTGATTCAGGAGCATAACGATATATATGAGAGCATTCTGCGTAAAGACAAGGAAACAGCGGCCAGAGTCGTAACCCGTCATGTAGACAATCAGGAGGATGCGATCACCCGACAGCTTCAGCTTGGTAAAAATTAGAATCATGGAATAAACACATGCAGGAGTGTCCATACTGTTACCAGTAAGAAAAAGTGAGGTATGGACGATGCATTTAAAAAAGATGATCAAACAGTGCCTGCTCATGGCAGGAATCTTTTTGTGGATTGGGGTAATGGGACCTGAGATATATGTGGACGGTAGTATGGGCTGTCTGATGGATGAGAATGGAAAGGCACTGACAAAAGAGGAAACGGAAGAACTGCTGGAGAAATGGTTCTATAGTACGCAGGAAGAACAGGGTAAAAAACCGGTGATCGTATATAAAAGCGTATTACTTGAATGGTTACAGCGTAACTGGGAATAAAGGGGCGTGACTACAGGTATGACAAAAGAGGTATTGCTGTGCATACAGGGATTACAGTTTGAAGAGGACGCACGTAATGATGAAGAACTTGATAAGATAGAAACCATCTGTACGGGAGAGTATTATAACCGGAATGGCGCACATTATATCATGTACGAAGAGATGACAGAAGGTTTTGAAGAGCCTGTTAAGAACATGATAAAAGTCAGAGGAAAGGAATTCTCATTGACCAAGCGTGGCGGCTTTCAGGTGCAGATGGTCTTTACAGAAGGTAAAAAGACGATGACGGATTACAATACGCCATTTGGCAATATCCTTATCGGACTTGATACAACGAGGGTGGAGACGATAGAAGAAGAGAATATGCTGCAGATACATATTGATTATGCACTGGAAGCTAATTATCAGTATATTGCGGACTGCCATATTATTGTAAAGGTTAACAGTAAAGGCATGAACTAAAAAGGAAAGCAATTCGGATATTCCGATGCTTTCCTTTTACTTTAATATGGCGCATAATACAAACTTACTTTAAAGGCTTGGCTCCTGCCTTTTCCTGCATTTTCTCCACCCAGGCTTTGAATTTGCCCTTCTTTTTGCCTGTTGGCTGATTCAGACTTCCGCGGATGCCCTTTACATCAGTGATGTAAATACCGCTTACGGTTGCCTTAACTTCCTTCTTAACAGGGATTGTATCGAAGATAGAAGCGTCACAGATCAGTGACATGATCTGCGGTCCCACTTTTGCTTTTACAATGGGGAATTTTGCTCTTCTAAGATATTTCGGTGTCTGTTCCATGACAACTGCAGGTAGACCGGAATCCTTTAGTTTCAGCTTCTTCTTGTCAATGATCAGCATCGTTATAGTCTGTTTAGCTGCTTCTATCTGAGCCTGCTGCTCTGCCTGCTTCTTCTGAGCCTTACGACCAAGGAAGTAGAGGACTGCGATGGCAGCGACCAGAACGACTAGAACAATCAACACAACTTTTAAAACTGGACTCATAAATGAACCTCCTACCAGTCAGTGAATAAATTCACTATAATCACTAAGGATTGTACCATTAATCGTGCAAAAGTGCAAGGTTACTTTAAGATTCCCTTTTCAACAGTGGCTTTTTGTGTTATAAATGATATGTTATATCTTTTTGAGGGTAATATTATATTGAAGGATTGGAGTTATTATAATGAAAAAGAAAATGGCAATGATGTGTATGGCAGGTGTTATGGCAGTAAGTCTGTGTGCCTGTGGTAATAAGGGTAAGGAAACCGCAGCAGATGCAACCGCAGCAACCGAGCAGACTGGAGAAGAGCAGACAACAGAGGAAACATCAGCAGAGGAAGAGACGAAAGTAAGTGAAAGAGCTGATTATGTAGCACTGGAGGATCTCGAAGTAGATGAGTATGTGACACTTGCTGACTATAAAGAAATGACAGTTCAGGCTGCAAAGACAGAAGTAACAGATGAAGTGATCGAGAATTATATTAATGGCAATATGTTGACAACCTACCCTGTTACAGACAGAGCTGTGGAAGATGGAGATCTGGTTACAATAGATTTTGTGGGCAAGAAGGACGGAGAACCGTTTGAAAATGGCAGTTCAGAAGGGTATCAGTTAAAGATTGGTTCCAATTCCTTTATTGATGGTTTTGAAGAAGGATTAATTGGAGTTATGCCGGGGGATACAGTAGATCTTGACCTTACATTCCCTGAAAATTACCAAAATGAAGAACTGGCAGGACAGGCTGTTGTGTTTACTGTAACAGTACAGAATATTCTTGAATCCACTGATTATGAGAATGTAACACCAGAGCAGATGGAACTTATGGGATTGGAGTATACATCTAAGGATGCTTTGTGGGATGCTGCCAAGAAGAGTGTTGAAGATGAAGCAGAAGAAAGTTACCAGACTAATATCAGCAATGCAATTATGGATTATCTGGTAAGCAACAGTCAGTTCACTTCTGTTCCACAACCTCTTGTAGATGAGGAAGTTCAGAATTATAATGAATATATGGAAGCAATCTGTGTCAGCTTCTATGGCTGTGATCTGGAAACATTTGTCACAACATATTATCAGATGACAATGGATCAGTACAATGAACAACTGACAGAGATGGCAGAAGAAACAGTAAAACAGTACCTGGTTGTGGAGGCAGTAGCCAGACAGGAAGGTATTGAAGTAACAGATGACGATATCAATAAGAAGGCTGAAGAGGAAGCAAAGGATTACGGATATGATTCCGCAGAACAGCTTCTTGATGAGGTCGGCAGAACAACATACAGAATGTATATGCTTCAGGATGATGTTATGGCAAAACTTAAGACCATGACGACTGTAGAAACTGTAGCAGAGACAGAAGAAGCAGAAGAAACGACCTCTGCCACAGAACAGTAAAAGGTGTATATGTACTGGTATAAAAAGGGGTATCAGTAATAAATGAAGAAGCGAATGAAACGTCTGTTATGCCTTATTATGGCATTTGCAGTATTTATTGAAATGGGTACATATGTCAAGGCAGACCAGATCAGTGATCTGAAGAAGAAGAACCAGGAAGATCAGGACAAGCTTGATGAAATTGGAGATCAGATAGATGAGCTTACCGGAGAACAACAGGGTATCAAGGGTGAGATGGACGCTGTAGAAGCGGATATTGTTGATATCATGGCGAGTATCAGTCTGATCGAAGATGATATCCAGAAGAAAAAGGAACAGATTGCCCAGTCAGAGAAAGATCTGGCAGCAGCAAAACAGGATGAGAAGGATCAATATGATGCAATGGTGATCCGTATCCGTTTTATGTATGAGAAGGGCGATATGAATTACCTGAATCTTCTGATGGAAGGCGGTTCCATGGAAGATATGGTAAATAAGGCAGATTATATCGAGAAGATATATGACTATGACAGACAGCTTCTGATCAGATATCAGGAAACCAGACAGAAAATAGAAGATCTGAAAGTACAGTTGGAAGATGAAGAATCCGAGCTGGAAATGACGCAGGACGAATACAAGGAAGAGCAGGAAGCCATGGAAGCAGCACTGGCAGAGTTAAAAGCGGTCAGTGATGATTATGCATTGCAGATCAGCAAGGCAAAGCAGCAGGCGGAAGTCTATAAAACACAGATCAAACAGCAGAATGCGCAGATAGCCAAGCTGGAAGAGGAAGCCCGTAAAAAACGTGAAGAAGAAGAGGCACGTAGGAGGGCTGCACAGAATCAGAATAATAATTCAACAACAACGACCAAGCCAAAAGGAACTGCAACGGTCAATACAGCAGAGATCATGTCTGCAAACGGTAGTGATATCGGAAAACAGATCGCTGTGTATGCCTGTGGATTTGTAGGAAATCCTTATGTGGCAGGTGGTACAAGTCTGACAAATGGAGCAGACTGTTCGGGCTTTACGCAGTCTGTATTTAAGGCATACGGATATAGTATTCCGCGAAGCTCTTATTCACAACGTTCAGCTGGTAAAGAAGTAAGCTTTGCAGAAGCACAGCCGGGGGATATTATTTGTTATGCCGGGCATGTAGCACTATATATCGGAAATGGCAAGATTGTTCATGCCAGTGGTGTTAAAACCGGTATTAAAATTGGTTATGCTACTTACAGAGAGATATTAAGTGTAAGAAGAATTGTATAAGCAGATAAAAAGACAGGCACATGGTGTCTGTCTTTTATTGTGCATTTATACTGAAAAAAGCAATAAAATTTGTATTTTTTATGAATAGAATTTCATGGTACAAATGTTATAATAGAGGAAACCAAGAAACTAAAAATAGTTTTCAAGTTTCCACAAAACAGGAAACATAGTAAGTAATAAAGTTTCAGGTTAGAGGAAAGGTACGGTAATTTATATGCGGTCTCAATTAGAAGAGAAAATATTGATTGCTGCGATTGAGGAATTTGGCAAGAAAGGTCTGAAATTTACAATGGACGATATTGCCAGAAACTTAAGCATCAGCAAAAAAACAATGTATCAGGTATTTGACAATAAGGAAGCCATGCTGCTGGCGTTAGCGGATTATTGCTTTGCAGATATCAAGAAGAGCGAGCGTGCCATTGTGGAAGACCCCAATTTGGATGTGGTGGATAAAATCGAACAGATACTGGTGGTATTGCCGGAAAAGTACCAGAATATCGGATTAAGTAATCTCTATCAGCTCAGTGAGAAATATCCTAACATCTATTCCAGGGTATCAGCATATCTGTCAACAGACTGGGATGCGACCAATGCATTGATCGAGCAGGGAGTTGCAGAGGGTAAGATACGGCCGATAGCATTGCCGATATTGCAGGCAATGGTGGAGAGTACGATCCAGAAATTCTTTGCTGACAGTATTCTGGTAGAACATGGGATCAGTTATGAAGAAGCATTGCATGAAATGATACAGATCATCATTCATGGAATCCGTATTGATAAATAGAAGGAGTGAAAAACATGGAGATGGACAGGACAAGCGTAATATTTGGAAATCAGATGAGCAAAAAGGTCATCCGCAAGGCGCAGAAGAGCAAGAAGAAGAATCAAAAAAAGTATGGAGACGATTCAAAAGTTAATTATCAGTGCATGATTAAGGATAATCCTCATATAGGAGAGGCATTGGGTGTCAAAAATGTCGTTGTAACGAGAAAGGAGAGCAAGGGTAGTTTTGATGAAGAGAAGGGCGTTATCGTAGGGAATATCCGTATGGGATTTGGACATTACCGTATTTCCATGGCCATGGCAAGCTGTGCTCA
>CAYRAW010000005.1:0-33888 GCA_964422225.1 uncultured Roseburia sp. | reverse complement strand
TTCAACATTTCAAGGCTTTTCATTTTACTTTAGTATCAAATTAGTTACACTCTGGGTAATATAAACACGCACAAAATAAAGCGTTACGCATATCTATGTTATACTTTTGTTACACATTATCTATTGTTTATTATTACTAAATACATTAAATAGGTAGAAACACATCCGAGTTTAACATATCTTTTTCCAGACAGCTCTTGTATTTTTCCCAACAATTCCATCTGCTGTAAGTCCAAGTAATAACTGTACTTCTTTAATTAATGCAACCACTTCTGCTGTAATAATTCCATTAATTAAAGTTACGTCCGTAATTTTTCCGAAGCGCCATAAGTACCACAATACCCAGTTTGCATCGTTTCCAGTAATTCCTACCGTCACATTACGAATAGGTTCTGTAAATGGATTGTATTCTACCGGAATCATTATTTCAGTATTGCAAACCCTATCCGAATACCACGCATTAAGATCCAGATATCCCTGTGCACCATTTATACATCCTTTTGAACTATACTGCCATCCTTCCAGTTCTAAGTCCTTTGGCAGATTCTGGGTAGTTGGTACCGGATCTGTAATAAGTTTGTCCTGTGTAGATGGATAACGTGCCCACCAGAATGGTATATCTTTTAGTTCTCCAGCATACCGCTGTAAACATGGTCTGTAAAAAGCAGCTCCTGTATAGATTCCAAATTTCATTCCTGCCTGTTCTGCAGTATCTCTATATACTTTTATTATATCCAGTATTTTACTACCACAACCTTGTATAGAAGTATCTTCCAGGTCTAACCACATCATTTCTATGCCGTATGGCAATGCTAAATTTACAAAGCTGTCTGAAGCTCTATGTGCTTTTTCCTTTGTATTTGCATAGCAATAATTATAGCCATCCTTTGCCGGTATTCCTGCTGCTTTAAATCCTGCCATATGCTCATGAAATTTCGCATCCGGTGCATTCCCCGCATTGTTTACCTTTACTATAGCAAATTCTACACCATTTCGTTTAAGTGCATAATAGTCCTTGATTACATTCCAGCGGCTTACATCAATTCCTTTCTTCATGATCATGCCTCTTCTCCATCTGTTTTACTATTCATCAACTTTTGTGTTATGTCTAAACCTTTAATCAAAAATTCCGGCACATTGATTCCCATAACAACACAGTTTTCCAGAATGCTGCGGATTTCGTTTATTACGTAGGATGCCAGAACGAACCAACCAAGTAATAATAAAAAGTTCAGATTTAATCCCAGGATCTCGCCAAATCGGATAAAACAATCCGATACAAAAAATGCAATACCGATCACCACCCAATACATGACTTTTTTCAGAATTCCCTTTGCACCTACTGCGGATGATTCATTCTTTTGATAAAATTTTGCCTTGATGATTCCTGTTGCATAATCAACTACATTTAATACAAGGAATCCTACAAACAAAAACCAATACTGCCCAAATACAGCAGCCAGGAATGTTGCGACTGCTCCCCAAACTACATTTGACTTTTCTAATACCTTCACTTTCTTTTCCTCCCATCACGTGAAAAGAGCCGATAAAGAATTATCTCTATCGGCTCTTGGCTCTCTTTATTTCTACCTTAATTCTACAATTATTATGCATCTTCTTCAACTATTTTCATTATAGTTCTTATAGTAATTTAGGGAACTTTGTCTATGAAAATTCGTATACTGTAAAAGCAATTGCAACTGGTGCTGAATTTAATATCAGCAAATCATATGAAAAATTGCTTCTGATAATCTCATGCTACAATGGTAGTGCTACTTGCCGAGCAAAAATAAACAATACAGAAGATATTGTTAAAATCATAGACAACCTTGAATATAACAATACTCATTCTGCCATTTCTGTATGCTTGCTGAATAATGTCGATAGTTCAACAGTTATAAATTATACAGCGTTTGGGGATGCATGTAGTGTATTTGAAATAAGCTATTAGTTACCCTAGAATCAAGCTAATACTAAAATGTGAGTTTGAAGAACCCAAACTATTAGTAGCAGTAATAATATCCCCGACATTTAATTCAATATCACACGACACATTATCTGCTAATCCACTGCCAGTGAATGTTATTATGGGATTTTCATTTACATAGATTATTGCTTTATTAGCATTTTTAGTGAATGCATATGAATAGCTACTTATCTTACATGCCTTTTTAATAGTTATACTATTTGCGTCATATGTGGCAAAGTTTTTATTATAATATACATTTTTCCAATCATAAGTACTTTTACCTACCATGTAAGATAGTAAAAATGATAAAAGGCATTGGTCGTTCCCTAAATTACTATTAGGTTCTGATGTAAACATACTACTCATCCCCTTTCAGCATCTGTTCAACGGTTGACCTCCACATGTCCGGTACGTTTTCCAGTTCCATTTTTCCAGCTTTTATTCTCTTATAATAGATAACTGCCATGATTATTCCTCCACTCCGCTAAGTTTGTTGACCTGGTCCTGAAGATCAGAGATTGTCTGTGCCATTTCCATTATCGCATTTATGAGATCTTCCTGCGATATCGCAAGTTCCGCTTCTTCTTCCTGTTTCTTTTCTTCTTCTGCTGCCTGAGCTTCCTTCTCATTCTGGTCCTTATAATAGCTGCTTTCATCAAACTGCCATATCTCACCGTTCCAGTAGTAATATGTCATCTTGTCTGTGCTGTCCTGTGGTATTTCCTCCAGAAGATCATCTTCATTCTCTAAATGATACTTTTCCCTGTGATTCTTATAATATTTCCTGCCGTCTTTTTCTGCGAAAGCTACACTGTACATTGCTTATACTCCCTTCTTGACTGCGTAAATTGTCGGTATTGTAATCGCTGCTATAGGCATGGAATTTGCATAGATTCTAATCTTACCCGCCTGCGAATTTACGTATGGTGCAAATACTCCATCCTGCACTTCCGCTGGTGCGAAGCATACCTTTGTAGCATGTTCCGCTGTGATTTCAGATAATGTAATATCTGCCTTATATGTATACCCCTCTGCAATAATAGCTGCCTCATTGTCCAATGAGGCTGTATAGGTTTCCCACACTGATGCTGCAACACTTACATTTGTATATGTCTTAATTATTTCATCAAAGGCATTATATGTCCGGCTCTCCAGATCATTCATATTTGTTGCATTGAACATATCTCCTGCCTGTGACTCTGTTCCTTCTGCTCTTGTCACATCTACCGTCTCTGTCGCTCCCGTTGCAACATTGGTCAGTTTTCTCCTTCCGGCATGCTCTACAAGCCTGTCATTCCATGTCTTTTTACTAAATCCCATACTTAGATCACTCCTATCTCTTCTCCTGCGGCTATTTCGCCACAATAATCAACGTTGCTTATGTTACCAAAGTAAATTACATACACATCATGCAATATTCTCTCGATTGTATTCCATTTCTTATAATCATTCAGTGGCTGCTCCGGTACTTCCGGTGTACTGGTATAGATCATATAATTGTCCCGGATGTTTTGCACATTATCTCTTATTCTGCAAAAGTCACTTGTTCGTGGTAAATCTCCTATTTTCCAATCATCTTTTACAGACACTGATATACCTATATACTCTGCTATTATCTCGGTATTCCGTTCGATTCTGTTCAGATCATTTGCGTTTATATAGCCTTTTTCTTTTTTTTGCTCTACGTCCTGTATGGTCCTGTCGTAGATAAAATATGGTAATACATACTCTATTGTATCTGTGTAGTTGGTTCTGTTCCCTGCTTCATCGATAATATCCAGTTCCAATAGATATTTGTTCTCTGCGCTTTGTTCTGCTTTCGTGCTCCATGTCTTTCCATCGGCTTCCTGTTGGAATACAACAGCGACATGATTCACATATCCTGCCACATATACAATATTGCTTGGCAGGACTATATTAATGTCCATACTATTCGACCTCCAGTGTGATCACTACACTGCCGGACACATTTGCAGGGTTCGGACTCATTACAACGGACTTTACTGTTGGTACTGTAGTGTCCAGATCGACAGTAAGCGTAATCTCTGTCGTCTTGCCGGCTGCATCCATGGCAGTTACCTTTATCGTATTTGTTCCTTCTGTAAGCACTACCGCCTGTGTAAATGCCCCAGTATCATCTACCGTAGGCGAATATGTCTTTGATCCATGTACAATTGTTACTGTGACCGGACTGGATGTCGTGTCATTTGTTACTCCTTTTATGATCAGATTGCTCTGATTTGTAATAAGACCGCTTGCAGGTTCACTGATCGTAAGCGTAGGCGGGATTGTATCTACCGTAAATGTTGCTGATACCGTGGTTGCTACATTACCATCATTGTCTTCTGCTGTAATTTCAATCGCTTTTGAGCCATCCTCTAATGCAGATTGCGGCGTATACGTGAAACGATATCCATTTGTGATTGTGGTTTTGCTCATTCCTGCAGAACCATCTTTATAAGTCGTTCCATCCAGTGTCAAAGCTACCGTTGACAGCTTCACGCCGCTTCCACCTGATTCATCTGTCACGTCAAAGATGATCGGGAGCATATTGTTGCTGATGTACGCCCCATTGGATGGCTGCACCAGCTTGATCACAGGCTTTACAGTCTCTTTTACAACAAGCCTCAACGCTTCGCCTATGGTAGAATCCGTTGCATCTACCGTAGTAACTGTGCCGGCGCTGTTCGTAGCTTCTACTGTAACCGGCCAGTACCCGCCTGTCTGATTGTACGAAGTAACCGAAGGGGCTGTTATGCTGCCCTCCCATTTTCCTGTGCTGCTGTTCAATGTAAGATTCGACCATACACCATTGATTTTTACCCTTACTTTTGTAATTGCCATATTACTATATACCTCCTATCTGCTGCCCTGCGTACAGCTCACCTGCATAATTCTTGTCATTCGTGTAAGTAACATCCCTGTCTGTTACATCCATCACTATTTTTATAGTGCCCTTTGCAGTTGTTGACGCCGGAGTTATCTGTACATGCTCTATCTCTATCTTACTCAAATATCTCCAACCTCCTCTCCTGCGTAGAGTTCTCCTGTATAATAGCTGTCTACCGTTAATAAGTAATATCCTCTAAGCTGTGCAGTGCTTAGAAATCCACCTGTAAGATCCGTAGTCAGCTTTTCGATACCTGCCACATAATTTCCATATGCCTTGTCCGCATTCTCGACCAACGCCCACTGTGACGGTCTCTCGCCATCACTTACATACTTCGCTTTTATTCCAAGAGTAAGATTATAATAGTCTAATATCTCTGCGGCTCTCTTCGCTGCTTGCTGTGCATTCAGCAGTGTACAGGTAAGGGACTTGGTTGCCCGACTTTTGCCGGCTTCTACCTTGTCTACAGATGCTGTTACCGTAATATCTTCCTTGCTGTACTGCTTGCCTGTCAGTATTACCTCTGCTGCCTCAGTACCAGTTACTGTAAAGGTTATATAATTATTCTTAACTTCATTTATCTGCCCTGTGTTGATAGAAACGCTGTCCGGATCAACCGGTGATGATAACTCTATCGTATATGTCCCCGGCTCATATGTGCCCTTTGTGATCTGCTTATCTTCTGTTCCAAGTGTGTACTCAGGATATTTGATCGACACATCAGAGATATAATCATTGATGGTAGTTACAGTACTGAATTTCCTGCTCCTTGCAATCGTGCCTGCAATGACTCTGTTCGTCCGGTATATGTTAAGGCTCCCGCTTCCGGAATCATCGGTGACCGCCCCGCATGCAAACAGGACTTCCCTCAGCGCCTTTCTGCACGTCTGAATCTTTAACCAGCCATATACCCTGCACTTGCGTACCTCATCCGTTACTGTATACTCTTCAATCCCTGCTGCCTGCATGATGCTGTCGATCACATCACCTGCCAGTTCTCCGTTATATACTTTTCCATCCTTGAAATTGTATTCGTCCAGCCTGCCCTTGTAATCCGTACATGTAATTGTTGTAACATTCTTGTCCGTCTTATAGCTCTGTAGAAAGAATTTTCCAAGTAATATATCTGATCCATCTACCTGTTCATACGCAAGTGCCTGCTGTCCTGCCTGTAGTACCTGGTGCTTGCCTTTTATATTGCCAAGGTTAAAATCATCGTTCTCATCAATCAGCTTAAACGTGAGCTTATTTATTGCTATCTTATCCGGTATTAACTGGCATTCTTCCACCAACGAACCATCCTTTACCGGAAGACCACCCTCTCCGAATACATACTCTGTACCATATTCGATGTATCTTAGCTTTACATAACGGTATGGCTTGGTTCTTTCAAAGATTACCTCTACTTTCATGTAATCTTTGACTTGATGCTCTGCAAAATACGTCAGGGAATCCGGTTCAAATACTTCATTATCAGTCAGATATCCGTCCTTGTCGTACCATTTAATACGCATATACAAAGGGAAATCATCCTGAAAGTAGAATTTAATACCTATTGATGAATGCTGCTCCGAGAACAATATTATAAGTATAGGATCAGTAGCGAACTGACCGTTCTCATCTGCGCATGTATCCGTGAAAAATACGATATCTTCCGGTGCATCCGGCATTTCCGCCCTGCTGCCATCCAAAAGAAAGAAATCCTGTTCCAAAGTGGCATAATTGGCTGATTCTATATTGTCCTTTATCTTGGAAATATCCCCAAATGGCTGATTATATGCAGTTGTCGGCGTGCTGTCTGCTATCGCCGTAGTATCTTTCAGATCATAAATACAGCGAAATCCTGTCTTTGCCATATACTGTCTCCTTATGGTGTCCTGAACGGCTTCTTCATTGTGAACTTACAGGTTAGCCCCTGAAATGTAACCGTATCACTATGTATTTTCATGATTTCATCTGCCACTTTTGATATGTATCCTCGAAATGTAAAATCACCTTTTGTGCTTGGCAGGATAAAATCATGAAACGCTACAGGCTCTGTGAGTTTATCTATCAACTCCTGATATGTGTCATCATCATCAATAACTCCGAATGCAAGATCATAGTTGGCATATACTCCCAAGACTTCTCGTAATAAATCTCCATTCTCTTCGTTACGTTCTGCATATTTGTCCAACACATCAAAGGATCTTTTTACTGATACAAGAGGCACATCATATGCAATTCCATCAATTATAATTCCCTGTGTATAATCAGCCATTATGACATACCTCCCAATACATCAATATCGTAGCCCTGTCTATTCATTTCGTTTAGAAAATCCTGCAAAGACAGTCTTGCGAATGTTTCGCCGTCATAGTTCAGGTTTACATTCAACACGCCGCCTGATCTGTCACCTACTACATTTCTGACTGCATCCTCGATGGTGGACAATGGTGCTTCGATATTGGTCTGTCCTACTGGCTGGTCACCAAGGATTGCTGCAAAAGGATTACCACCACGAATTACTGCGCCATTTGCCAGCATAGGAATGTCCGGCATTTCCACCCTGCCAAATTGTACGTGACTTATCGTATGCGTTTCAAAGCTGACTCCCGGTATTTTGTTTACCATTGCTATGGCATCCTGCATAAACTGATTTATCTTATCAACTACCGTATTAATCATGCTCTCACAGGATTCTATGATTTTATTCAATACATCCACTATTTTGCTTACAATTCCAACAAAACCATTGTGGATACCTTTTTTCATGTTCTCGCCTAGAGTTTTCCATCTTTCCGCTGTGAACCATGGCTCTATATGCGTATCCCACCAATCCTTGATTGCAGGACCCCAAAATGCCACAAGTTCATCCCATTTGCCTGAGATGCCATCCAGTATACCTTGTGTTACTTCCAGCCACTTCTCAGTTGTAAACCATGGCTGTACATAAGTGTTCCAAAATTCTGTCATGCATTCTGTAAATGCATCAAACTTTGAGGCAAAGCCTTCTACTATACCTAAAAATATAAATTCACCAAGTGGCTTCATTTCCGCAGCCGGTGAATGAATGCCAAAAACATCACAGATACTATTCTTTAGTCTCTTGAATAAATCAACTATCAATATTCCTGTGTCTGCCTCTTCTATCGGTTCTGTAAGCCCCTCCTTGATATTTTCTCCCAGTGCAGAATAGTCCTTGCTTTCCGACTCATCAAATGCTCCCTGTGAATAGCTATCTACCATGCCTTTTCCACTGTCATATGACACATCACCTAGACCATTTAACTGTTCCTGTGCGTTCTGCACCATCCTGTCAATTTCTTCTGTTGAAAGGTCTGCGTTGTCAGATATGCCATTTGCATATTCTTCTGCAATTTCCTGACCGCTCGTCCTTGCGCTGCTCTTTGCATTCTCAGCCCCAGCACTTACGCTTTCATATATTGCTGCATATGAATCAGATCGGTTTGACAACTCATCAAGCTGTTTCTTATTTTCTGCTAAAGCCTTGCCAAACTGTTCTACCTCATTCGTAGCCTCAGCAACTTCCTGCTGGTATGGTGCAAGGTTCGCATTTCCTCCTGACTTAGCCAGTTCATCATTGCATTTCTTTGTAGCTTCTGATAACTTTTCCTGTGCCTGTGCCAGATTAGTTGCATTCTCTTTTGCAAGGATCTGTGCATCAGCTTCCTGTCGCAAAGCTTCCTTCCAGCTCTCTGAAATTGCTTCCAGTTTAATCTGCTTCTCTTTCTGCTTAATCAGTTCTTTTAACTTATCTGTCGTTATCGTGAGCTTTTCAGACTCCTGGTCATAATACTCATTCAATTCCGGCATATTATCGACCAGTTCCTTCGTGTACTGGCTCAATAATTTTTGTTCTTCTGCTGTCAGGTTGGTCTTTCCGCTTAATTCTCCATACTTCTTAGCCAGTGTTTCCAGATATAGGATATTGTCATCCTTTGACTCTATTTGTTTATCAAATGCGACTTTTGACTTATCTATTTCATCCGTCAGTTGTTTTGTCTTGGATACAAGATTATCTACTGTATCACCATATTCTTTGACCTGTTTCTCCTGATATTTTGCAATCTCCAGATCAATCAATGTACTATCAAGCGTATCTGCCAACAAAATTATAGCCACAGGTATTGCTATAGCCCACGTAATAGGATTCTCGGCAAGGCTTATGAGTGCACCACTTACTACTTCCTTTAATGATGCAACTATGGATTCAGTTACCCCTGTAAACTTCATTAAGGTCAGGGCAGTGATTATAGCCGTCTCGATGGGTGCCGCACTGAATAATCCTATATAAAATTTCACTGCCGCATTGATAGCCTCCCAAATTAATTTTCCTACCCTCTGTAATATCCCTGTAAAATCAATTCCAGTTATAAATTCTCCCAATTTATATCCGAAATATGCCCAGTCTGCATCCTGGACAAATTCTATGAGTGTGTCTAACAGCCCCTCTGCCCAGACATTTACAGTATCTGCCAACAGCTTAAAATCAAAATTCATAAAGAATGAATTCAACCCTGCTGCCAGTGATGTACCGAAATTCTTCCAGTCAAATGTATGTCCAAAGGAATCCAGTGAATGAAGCACTGTATTCAGTGATCTTGCGATAGTCTTACCTACGCTGCTGAACAGCCTAGGGCTTATCAATCCATTTAAGAAATCAGCCAATCCAGTTCCAAATCGGTCAACATTACCGTAGATATTATCCCAGTTTATACTTTCTAAAACTTCTGATAACTTTTTCCCGATTTCCTGTCCTAATGCAAACCAGTCTTCTTTATCAATAGCCTCTTTTATTCTCTTTGCGAATTTCGTTTCTGGTGCTTGATCGTCTGTCTTTACTTCTTCGAACATGTCCTTGGGGCTTGTTCCGCCTGCACCACTGCCAGAATCCTTTTTAGACAGGACTTCTAATGTATCAAATGCTGCTAGTGCCCCTGCTGCTTTCTTGGCAGACTTCGATGTACTATCTAAAGCATCTGCATAATCTTCCTGCACTGCCGTTGCTTTTATCCATGTACTCTTGCCCTGTAACGTTGCCATAAACTGGGCTACCTTATTGGCTGCCATGGTAACGTAGTTTATTAACTGCACAAGGTATGGAATCGCTATCTGTACAATCGGAGCAAATGCGGTAGCAAGGCTGTTATTTAGCTGTGTATTTGCGGATTTAAGCTGTGACATAGCGTCATTGTAATCATTCGAATACTCTGTAAGATTTTGAATGCTTTCCTCCATGTTGGACGACATAGCATCATCGCAATCTTTTGAGTATTGAATAAGATTCTGGAATCCTGTCTTCATGCCCGATACCATAGCGTTGAAACCCTTGGTAATCCAGTTAAATATCAATAGGCTAAGGGCTATTCCCTTCAATCTGCTTCCTAATGTCGATAAAATCCCGCCGGACTTCTTTGCATGGGTATTAATCTTGTTAAAGGCTTTCTTGCCGGATTCTCCCATCCTTTGGAAACCCTGCTGCTCATAATCAACCTGTTTTTTTATCTGTTTCAGCCTGGCTGTTATATTGTCATATTCTTTATACCCGGCTGTTAATCCGGCTTTCTTTAATTCCTCCAGCCTTTCCTGCAACTTTATCTGCTCTGCAAGCAGGTCTACAAGTTTCTGATTCGATACCTGTGCATTAACACGGATGCTCTGTAATTTCTGCTCTTCTGCTTCCTGTTCCCGCTTCTTGGCATTTACCTGCTCTTCTTTTGCAATCCGTGCCTCTGTCTCCGTCATACCTTTATCTGTAAGGCTTCGAAGATTTGATTCATACTCCTTTACTGCATCCGTAGCATTACGCCATGCAATATACACCTGATCATAGTCATCATCACCGAAATACTGTCCCTGTGCTTCCAGTTCTTTCAGAGTGGCAGCATATTCCTCTACATCAACACGCAGCTGATTCATGTGCTCGTCTGCATCCGCAATGCCTTCTCTTGCACGCTCCATCTCTGCTGATATCTCTTCAATCTGTTGTACATTCTGTGCCTGCTGATCCGCATTGCTCTGCCAATCAAATTCCACTTCTCTGCTGCCAGCTTCCGTTTTAGGACTCTGCGCTGCTAATTCCTTCTGCTCTTTTGTTTTAGTGATCAGGGCATCAATTCTGGCTTCTTCTTCCTCTGTCCATGCCGATCTATAATCAGGGCTTTCTGTCTGTGCCTGTACAGCTTCTTTCTGCTTCTTAATATTCCTATCAAGCTCTGCATTTACTTTTTCAATGGCTTTCGCCTGTTCCTCATATCCATCTGCACTCACATTAGAGCCGGACTTATCCAATTCATCTACTTTATCCTTGGCATTGTCTGCATTCCCCTCTATTTCCTTGAATGTCTTTGCGACCTTATCCAGTTCTGAAGAGTCTACTTTCGTGCTTACACGTATACTTGTATCATACTCAGCCATATAAAAGTCCCTTTCTAAAAATAGAGCCAGCTACATGTGTGAAAACATGTAAAACGGCTCTAGGCTCTTCTGGCTGTTATCTTTTATTTCTTATTTCTCAATTGATTGAATACGGCAAGCGCCTCATCATCTTTTTGCTTTTCCTCTTCTGTAAGTTCCACCTTCGCTCTAAGGCTGTATATCTTCTGCGCTTCCATAATAGCCTTGCGCTCTTTTTGCTGCATTTTTGCATCCGGCTTTCTGCAGCGAATATCCACTACTCTTGTAAAAGAACATTCTTCCAAATTGGTGAGTAACCCCATAAATACAAACCAGTGCATCTGTACCGTATTCAGGTCAATTCCATACTGTTTCAGGAATGCTGTGTAGATCCTCCACTGATCTACATCAAAGTCAAATGCCGGTACCTTACTTTTCTCCTTTTTGTGGTTATCATGGTTGTATTCACTTAGATACCACTCAAGTCCCTGCATAGCTTCCTCTAGCAATGGCTTTTCATCACTATAAAACAACAGACTCAATGCCTGATAGATTCTTTCATTCTCTTCGTATTCCTCATCTTGCAAACACTGCATGATCTGTATTCCGGTTCTAAAAGAGATATCTATGGGATACCCATGCCAATCAGCCGGCAATTCATCCAACATGACATTGAACATAGCTATCTCTTCCTTCTGTTCTTCCTGTTGCCGTTATACTGTTTAGTAAGTATACCGCCCTGTCTCGCACTACTATACTTCTGTGCAATCCTCTTATGCCTGTCATTCGTGTATCTGTCAAAAATAGGAAGCAACTGATCAAAGAAATCTGTAACTGCATAAGGCGAGGGTGCTGTGGTGTCAAATACCTTTTCGCAACAATCCTCTCCAAATAAAGAATCAATCTCTGCTGCAATATCCTGCATCGTAGTAACTAAAAGCTGTATATGCTCCTTCTGGTTAAGTCCTTCGCCTTTTTCTTTTATCTCCTGACCGGCATTTGCGAATTTATCGATCAGGTCATAGAACCCGTCTAAGAACTGCACATCC
The DNA here is from genome assembly GCA_964422225.1 of uncultured Roseburia sp. Lineage (GTDB taxonomy): Bacteria > Bacillota > Clostridia > Lachnospirales > Lachnospiraceae > COE1. The sequence continues at coordinate 21,581 of CAYRAW010000005.1, read as the reverse complement.
TCAACAGGAATGAATATCACATCTCCATTGTCATTTACTTCGATTTCAAGCGATTTTTTTACTCTTAAACTTTCCATATCATTACCATCCTCTAAAAAGTGATGGGTGATTTAGAGGGACACCCACCACTATGCTAATTTTGATTAACACCTGTTTTATGTTGTCGGTGTAAATTTGTTAGTAGTTACATTGAATGTGCCCTGAATAGGATCACCTACACCGCCAAGTGTCATGCTGTTCATCAGTTCGCTTCCGGCATCTCCTCCGATCGAGTCGAATTGGTAAGAACATTTTCTCTTAACTGCCGGATATTCTCCTTCTTCTGTAGGCGTTTCCAGAATGTTTACTCTTACGTAATCTGACATTGCTTCCGATCCGGTTGGCAGTGTCTTAATTTTTTCATTTATCCACGCCTGGAGCTTATCATCTTTGATGTACTCTTTTTCCACACTAATAGATGGCGTATAACTCTTGATGTTGGTTGTGCCGTTCTTCTGATTAATATACTGCTTTGTCTCTGACTCTGCATTGAATTCCTCTGTCAATGAAGTAATTCCATTACCAAGAAGTACATATTCATCCTCTGATGTTCCAATGTTGAAAAAATGCATCAGCTTTTCTCTCATTTCTGACATTTTTATCTCTCCTTCACATATTTAATTGCTACCGTCATTTGGTAGACTATGTTTCCTGTTTCAATTTTCCCTGCCACAAATGGCGTTGTAACACTGATCTGCGACACAGTTGCATCCGGTATCTGTGGAAAATTTTTTACTTTATCCTGTTCGAATACCCAATCTTCTAACGCTTCTCCATACCCATTGTTATCTATACAATCAGAATTACTGATATTGGGCAACCTCGCCATAATCATGTAATGGTCTGTAATTACCTTTTTACCTGACATATAGGATTTCACATTACGAACCGGCTCTTTGATCAACGCATAATCCACATCACCATGCATCAGGTCCGTATCTATATGCTTCATCTTCCAATATTCTTCTGGATTAAACGTTTTCAGCCATTTGATTATTGCACTCGATACTGTCATTTGCCAGCTATCCTCCTTGCACCCTGTTCAAGTTCTTCCTTGCCGCCATTCAGCATATATCTGTCTGCCCAGTAACAACCTCGCCCTATACCACCTTTTTCACTTTCACCTTTTCCCTGAAAATGATATTCTGGATGGTAATATAATCTTCTGGCATATGGCGTATTCCACACTACATCTGTTTCATTTTCAATATGGCAGCTATCAATCAGTTGCCCCGGATTCTCGTATTTTCCTGCTATATCAAAAGGAACAAAGGGTTGTACATTTTCCTTAAACTCATTTGTTACAAATTGTTGCACCTTCCCCTTTTCTTCTAGTCCCATCCTTTTTATGCAATTTCCCAAGTCGAAATTGCATTGATAATCAAAAGAACTCATCTTCCTACCACCTTGATATGTTTCAACCTGGGCATGTTACGATTGTCAGATACAGAGGTAACAGTGACTGCATATTGGTAATGTTCTCTCAATTCTGATATCCTGCAATCCTGCCCAATTTCTTCTGTTGCTTCACCGAGTATAATGATATCCTTACCGCTCTTGGCATTCAGCGTCCAATAGCTTTCACGTTCTTCTTCCGGTAACCTGTTATACTCAACAGGTTGTAAGTATGGTTTGTTTCCATATCTGCGTCCAAAGTCTATAGTTATGCTTTCCACCTTATTCTCGGTCTGCACTCCATTGGATGTAGATACCTCATTTCTGTTGTGTCTCCACTGCACACCCTTTACTACAGATCTGCTCCAGTGTTCTGTGCCGTCTTCCGATTCATGGTAATTATATATTGTTGCGACATCGCAAAATAACACACTCATAGGCATATCGCTCCTGCTAATCCTGTTCCTCTCAGCCCATTACAAATTGTACTGTGTAACTGTGCTTCTTTCTCCTGTGCATTTGTGATCTTATAGGATTCGCTGTATCCGTCATTGGAAACGGACTGTATGCCCATTCCCATAGCGGAGGACTCCTGTGCCTGCAGATTGTCGATCAACTGGCATGTGGTCAGCCTTACTGCATCACGAACACCTTTTTGAAAATCAGTTGCCGAATCCTCATCATAGCTATTACAGAACGCTCTTGCACGCATATGTGTAACTCTGTCAATTTCTCCTGCTGCCCTCTGGTACAACCGATTAAATTCCTGCTGATCTGCAATATTGGTAAAAAGGGAGCTGTAATACTCCCAATCAACATAAGGCATATTATCGCTCCCTTCCCCTGTTCCTATGCTGTAGGTGCGATCTGAATATCCTTAAGCATTCCCGCCATCTTGGAATTCTTCAGTACTACGCCTGCTACTAATTCTACTTCTCCCGTCTTGACAGCCCCCGGTGCAGACATATCAGGCAAATATGTGTTAATAATTGCCGCTGCCTGTGTCGGTGAGATGCCATGGAATGCATTTGTACCAAATTTAACGCCAATAATAGAACTCAGACCATCATCAGTGCCTGTGGCGATACAATCCTCTTCTGCTGTTCCGTTGTAGTATCTTCCTGCATCCATAAGGATAATATTGTCATAGGTTTCTACAGTCTGACCAAAATCGTTCTTATCCCTGCTGTAGTAACCCATCTTCTGACCGATATACTTCATTACAGACAGCATTGTGCTGTTCATCATTAGCATATCAGGCTTCTCTGCAAAAAGCCCCAGCCACTTATTCAGTTTAAGCACGAAAGAATCTCTGTATTTGTCGATGTTCTCAACATCGCTCAGATTGATTCCACTTGCTGATACTTCTGTGGAAGAACCTGCTACCAGTTTGCGAAGTCCATCAAATTTCGCCTGTGTGTAACCTTTTCCACCCGCTGTATTACCATTGATCACAGCATTATGGAACAGGTTTGAAGCTGCCTTGATCTTCTCACGAAGCTGGAATTCAATTTCATTTACTGCACCTGATGTATTCTGGATTACACGGTCTACCTGGAAAGAGCCTCCGAAGATATCAAGATCAGCCGTCTTCTTTTCTCTTTTTGCCTCATTTGCTGTGTACTCTGTATTAATATCTCTTCGTCCTGCCGTAGAAGGTGTCTTTAACTGCATATATCCATATGTCAGTGTAGATCCTCCGGTACCCGGCGATACTGCATTGTCAAATGATAATCGATCCAACAGAAACGAATCTCTTCTGAACTCATCTACTACCATCTGATCCACTTTGTCGGCCATGCCAACTTTAGCTTCTGTTAATGTAATCATATTACTGCCTCCTCATTTATTTCTTATAATGTTCTGCCAATACGCTTCCCCACGTATCCTGCTGTGCAGGTGGTACATTATTTACTTTTCCGGGAAAATCAATTCTTCCTAACAGCTTTCCCGGATCCGGTTCGCCAAATAGCATCTTACTATCTTCTGCCTCTGTAAGCATTTTAATAGCTTCTTCAATATCTTTTTCCTGATTTTTACTTTCCATGAGCTTATCGATCGGTAACAATGCCCTGATTGCCTTGGTATTCTTACCTTTTGCATTTCTGATACCTGTATCAACAAGTGCATCAAAATCTCTTTTAGCAAGTTCATTCTTATGGTCAGTATCCATCTTGTTAATCTGACCTTTCAGGGTGTCAATCTCGCCATTGAGCTTATCGACATCTACGTCCTTAAATTTCTCTAACCCTGCTTCTAAAGTCTTTACCTTATCCTGCTCTGTCTTGAGCTTCGCAGACTGAGTATCATAATCCGCCTGTGTCTTGTAGTTTTCCAGTACTGTCTTTTCAAAGTCCTTATGCTTGTCTTCCGGAATTTCAAGCCCGAACTCTTTCAAAATTTCAAAAATATTCTTCATTACTTTTCTCCTTAAAATAATTTATGAATCGGATTTTCTCCGATATAGGATCAATAGAAAAGAGCCACACAGTATTAATTCTTTACGAATTAACAACTATGCGGCTCCTTGGCTCTATTGTAATGACTGATTCCTGTTTGCACTTCTTACAGTACCCCGGAAAGTTAATGATTGTGGTATCCTTCCTGTACTTGATCATCTTGGGAAAACCACAGTTCGGACATGCGTACCAATACTCTGCATTCAACTATGACACCCTCTTCTTTTTGCAATCCATGAACCTGTTACAATTTAAGCGTATCATTTCTAAATTCAAAGTCAATTATTTTTTTATTTTCTTCACATTTATGTGTATCTATGCCATAAAACAAAAAATCCACCACATTATTGTGATGGTAACAAGATAAATATCTGTGCTATAAGCAAAGAACTACCTGGCAGGCGTCGCCTCTCCTGCATCTCTTTTGACCCATAGGGTGCGTGGTTGCAACGAATTTTACCACCTCAGATAATCATTTTTATATAGACTGACCTCTTTGGCGAGCGTGCCTACTCTCGCATCTCTTGATAACCATTTCTGGTGTGTGGCGACACGAATTTTCCACCTCAAAGAGATCACTCTATTTTATGAATAATATAGCATTTCTATTCTCTTTTGTAAAGAATTTCCTTATTTCTCAAATATTTATTCCATGTTCTTTCGTTGATATTTAAGAACGTAATAACTGAATTTTTAAAAGCAGGATCATCCCCCGATGTCTTAATTCTGAGTACAAGTTGAAATTTCTTGCCATCTTCTATAATCTCTTTCAATATTGTTGCAGTATTGGGCTTATTAGCTTTTATAATATAATCTGGTTCTTCTATAATCTGTGGAATATATGAACAAAATCTCTCATAATCATCGGGATGGCGTTCTTTGACATGTTTTATTCTCTCATCTGTAATTATAACCTCATCCGTTACAATATCTTCAGTTATGCACTTGTAAATTTCCCTGTCAATTTTGCCTATACTATGCACTGTAACATTTCCTTTATCTTCTGATATACTCATTTTAACAGATTGTGTTTGTTCTGCAACTGTTTTCTTTCCCTGGATAACTGATACTTCAAATCCATTCCACGCTTTGGTTTTCTTCAAATCAGACATACCGCACTCATACCATAACCTTGATGTTGCAATTGGAACACCGCAAGTCTTGCAAAAATCCTTATATTCAGCTGTCTTGCGTTTAATCTTTGCATTTATCTCAGTTGTGCTATCTCCTAATGCTGTAAGTGCTTCTTTTTCCCTTTTCAACGCACGTATATTACGCTCCATGGAGCGCATTTTCTGTGTCATGGCATAATAATCATATGTTTTCCCGGCTATAGTAACCGGTCTGGGCTGAGTTTGTTCTTTTGGCAGGTTAGATGCACCTTCAAACCATGCATGATGATTATGACGGCAATTATATCCATACAATCCTGTTGGATCATTTTCATGTTCCCCATCAACACTATAACCAGTAGCTCTCCACAAATCAGTAATATAGTCCTGTCCTATTCTCTCGGCTTCTGATTTATAATCCTTTCCTTCCTTGATAAAATATACTCTGCCTTGCCACTCCTCATGATTTGCGTGACCTTCCCCCGTGTTACGCGCTCCCCAGTGTTTTGACACATATACCAGATTAACACCTGTCTCCAATATATTCCTGTCCTGTATCTTCCCAGCAAGCTGGTGGCAGCCTGTACGCAAGGCAAGCCGCGCCGCTGTATCAAGCTGCATTGACCGCCCAGAAGCAAAGTCAATTGATCTCAAACCGCTCTGTGCAAGATTGTGCACCAGGTCATGTAACACTTTCTCCTGTGAAAACGTGCCTGAACACACCTTGATAATAGCCTTGTCCAATTCCCTGCGGTATGCGCTTTCAATGCTCTCATATCCGTTCATAGTCTTAAATCCGGTTGATTTAGTCATATTTTTAAATTCACCGCCTGTCTGCCTTGAAAATGCATCAACAAGTTGTTCTAAATACGAGTTATTTGAAAGTTCTTTCCCTGCTTCTTTCCATACTGAAAGATCATTCGCCCAGGACATGTTACCGGCTTTTGCTACGATTTCATTATTGGCTTTATAGGCTGCATTTGTGATTTCATTAATGATTTTTCTGACATCCCGCTTATATTCCAATGTGTTTTTTGCTACCATTTTACGAAATTCCGAATCCGCTCTTAGCATTTTCATAGCTTCCTGCCGGATTTTTGCGGGGCTGTATCCAAGATTAGCCATGGACATAGCCTGTAATTCTGCTGTGCGGCTATATGTAAGGGTCTTGGCTATTCTACGTGCTATATCCGCTATGACCTCTTTCTCCAAATACTGGAACAGAGGCACTATAGCACTAGAGATATATTCTAACTGATCCTCTGATAACATACACTAATCCTCCAGCGGTTCTTCCTGCTGCCTCTGTTCTTCTTCCTGTTCCTGCTTCGCCTCTACAAGCTGTGTAGCCTCCTCTTCTGTTAGATTGTAGGCATCCATCAGATACCATACAGTTAACTTAGGAATGTCAAAGCTCATTGCATCATTACGCTTACGTTCCAGTTCGCTCTCTTTGTCCTGGATGTAACTGTCATCAAATTCTATTGTTATATCATCCTCAACATTATAGGACGTACCCATATATGTGTTTGAATACCACATAATAGCCCTACAGATATCCTGAATATAGGATATCGCTTGTTTACGCTGTCTGTTAAGTTCCTGTAGCTGATCCTGACGTTCCCCCGCATATTCTGTCGCAGTTTTTATTTGCCCGTTTTCAAAGCTGTATTTCTTGGTCCCGTACCCGAATGACATAGACAGCAATGACAACACCAATTCGAATGCCTTTGTAATCTCTTCTACTCTGATCGTTGGATTATACTCTTGTATCAGTTCTTTCTGGTCAGGCAGCTTCTCGCCAAGCATTACAAATATCTTTCTTGCCTGCTCCGATGGTGTGATCGGATTACCATCTTTATCATATTTTACGATCATGTCATTTATAAGGAGCAGCTTATCTGATTTATCCAGATCCCCATACAACACATTGAATAATATATCCAGTGCTTTGAAATATGGGATATTGTCCCAGATCTTTGGCTTTCCATAGCCTGTCATATTATCGATATTATTGACTTCTGCATTTCGCATAACTGCAAATGGCTTTACTTCTCCCAGTCGTGCACTTGACGCAAGCTCTTTCTTCTCTGCTCCATTCTCATCGAATATATGTGTTTCCGCTATATAATTCTCATTATCTTTTGTGAACATGGTAAGTGTGGTCTGTTTCCTGCCCTTTACAAGGTCTTCTCCTGCAAATGCAGCTTCGATCACAATCTTGTTTTCTACTGTAAGCGGGTAAAAGCATGATGCATCCACATAGTTAAGTTTTATCATACCTCCGCGCACTGAACCATCTTCATATAGTTCTCCCTGTGCTATGCGGATATAGCATGCAACCGTTCCTGCTGCCGATGTCTTTTCCAGTTGTTCCCTGTACAGAGTTTCAAATTGATTCTTTTCCAATACATCCTTTACAAACTCCTGCTGCTCCTCATTTGCTCCTGCATTTACTTCTATCACTTCACACAAGTTTGCATCATCTGCACAGCAGCGCTTTGCAAAACCAAGCCTATTCAGTTCGTATTCTTCGCCCTGTACTGTATTTCTTTTATGAAAATCCTTTATGAACCTGTTCGCATACCAGTCATCACAAGCCTGAATTACACTCAGTGCCTTTTTATTGACTGTATACCCTTTTCCTGAAAGAAAACTCTCAATAAAACCATCCATTTTATAAACTCCTCCCTATCTTCTTCTTTCCAAATCTATGTATCCTGCAAAATCCAGCCACGTATAGCATGATGCATCCCACCAGTCATTACAGTTGCCTATGTTCTTGTCTTCCGGTACGTCCGGATGATCTTCATCCCATCGTAATTTACTTATTGCCTTGCGCAGTTTCACGCAATTCTTATTTATCTTCAATCTACCTGTCGTGAACAGCATGTCTACCGTTCTGGGACGTTCAGACACCTCATTCTTCTTGCAGCCGGCTATATTGTCATAGCGCAGTCCTTCCTTTCGTGCTGCGCTCCTCAAAGTATTTATCATAGTCGGACTTGCACTATCCGGGAATATCCAGTCAATCCGTCCATACTTATCCAGGCATTCTCTATAAAACACAATAAACTCTTTTGCAATCCTTTCCGCGTCTATCGCCTGTGTTACCGGCAGTCCATCTTCTTCCATGAATCTGAGCTTTTCATATCCGTTCATGTAACCTGCCAACACAAATGTTGTCATGGATCCGTTACCACCGAAGTCTATTCCCATGGTTATCTTGCTTAGATTCCTTATCCTGCGATATCGCAATATACCATTTTCGTCAATGTATGGTTCTATGATCTTCTCCTGTTCGTCTTCCGGATCATACAGATACGGCTCATTATCATCTGCAAAATACCTGAAGATGATTCCCTCTGCGGGTGTCCTTTCTCCTTTGATATCCCTGTTATACCAGACAGTGCCTTTCTGGTATGTCTTCAATACTTCCCTGATCTTCTCATCAGAGAGGGACATATTGTCAACAAGGGTAAAATGTCCGTAATTATAACCATATTCCGAGTCTGCTTCCTGCTGTTCTTCATGAAATCGAAGAATCTCTGTATAATACCAGTCTTCCGGGTCCTTTGGATTCAGGTCATGAAACACTTTTCTGTTCGTTGATGATATAGTACGGTCAAAAGTCTCTTTTAAAAATTGGGGGTGGCACTCATTTGCTTCTGTAATGTATGCCATACCGTAGGTATTACCTTTGATGAGTTTCTCATCACCGTTCTTACCTCCACCGGACACAAGGACTATCTTTTCTCCTGTTTTAGTCTGGACATATACACAATCACGATCCTTATATTTTCCTTCACGGCAACGCCCCTCAAAGTAATTCAAAAGACCATACCCGTCACAGTCCAGTATATTCAGTTTTGCGGTTGCTACAGATACCCCTGCTACAAGGTGTATCTTATTCTCATGTTCCTCCAACAGCATACAGAATATAAGCGTCTGAAGGACGTTCTTGCCCCCACGCTTACCCCCCTCTGCCACATTGAACCAGCTTGTCAGGCAGCGCTGCATATATTCATATTGCCGCATGGAAAATGGTGCAGGCTTATTCACGGTTACTCCTCCTGACTTTCCAAATCATTGATGTCTCTGTTCTGCACAGGATTCTGCAGAAGTTCCTCTATGGATTTCATATTTTTTAATACCTGTTCTGTTGTATTCTCCTTTACAGATGCCTTCTGCTTTTCAAATTCCAGCCTGTATTTATCCTGTGGATGAATCGTAAAGTACTTAGTAAGCCAGTCCATAGCTTTCTGACTGTCTTTTAACTCCAGTTCCAGCCCATACTTGCCCTGACCTACCCTTTTTACAAGCTGGGTATCGACCATTTCTGAGGATATGGCAGACACAAGACCATCTTCCCATTTCTGATAATCTCCGACATCTGCGAAAGCGATCCTCATTTGTAATTCAACAATATCTTCTTCTGTCATCGCTATCATTTTGCGCTTGATTTCTTTTAATCTGATAAGTTCTTTCTGTATACAAGGTCTTACAAGGAGTTTGTACCCTTCTGCATTTGCAGTATCATAGCTGGTCTGATATGCTTTCAGGTAGCTCTGTGTTGCGTTGTATGTGCGGTTATAATACACACAAAAAAGCTGTTCTTCTGTGGATAATTCATCGTTTTGCATAGTCTCTTTTGTGCCATCCTCTGCTGCCACAATGAGACGTTCTTTTTTATTACCCGAACGTTCGCTTTTTTTACCCGAACGTTCGGGTCTGGATTCTTGACTTTTTTTATCCCAATTCTGGGTACTCTTCCATCTTCTTATAGTTCCCGGCGGCACGTCCAGCCTATCAGCAATATCGACCAGTTTCATACCCTGTTCATATAACTTACGTGCCTTATCGCTCAGAGGGTTTTTCTTTGCCATATTGCTGTTTCACCTCCTGCTGCCATATTAAAAAAGAGCCAATACACAGTCTATGTCCAGACTACATATTGGCTCTTGGCTCTATTTCTTACTTTTATTATAAAATAATTAAATTCAAAGTCTACAATTACTTTTTACGACTATATTTTCCTCTCTTCTGGCTTATTTCTTTGTCCTGCCTCTCTGCGTGCAGTTCTTCATATTGTCCAGACTGCCTTATTATTCCTCTTGCAATCAATTCGCCTATGGTTACACCCCTTTTAAATCCATCTCTGTTTTGCACTATTATCTGGTTTTTGCATATCTGCACTATTGTATATTTTTCTTTTACCAGTGTTCTCCGGCCTCTACCTCCCTGCTCTATTTCATCATACCCCTGTTTGCGTTCCAATTCTATTACCTGTCCTATCTCTAATCCGTGCATAATTCAGTACCTCCCTTACACATTTATACTGATTCCACATAATTACGAAAGATCTGTTCTACATGCTGTGTAGATTTGTATGTATAATGTTTCCCCGTAACATTTCTGGGAGCATGCCCCAGATACTCTCCTGCGGCATCCTCGCTACCGCCTCTTTTTACAATTGCTGTTGCCGTTGTTTTTCTAAATAAATGTGGGTAAATTCTTCTGTCAAGCCCGGCTCTTTTCCCTATCGTCTTTATAAGTGTGTATATTCCCCTGTCCCCTAACTGCAGATCTGCATTTCCCCTTAAATGGGTAAATAGATATTGGTTGCTTGTTTCCGCTACTCTGCGCTCCCTTAAATATTCCCGGATATAGAATATTGCGACCTTATCCAGGTATACTGTCCTGTACCTGCTTGCCTTATGTCCAAATATTTCTATTGCACCTGTTGAAAAATCAACATCACAGATTTTTACCTGAGGTATTTCACCTCTGCGCATTGCCGTGCAGCGCATAAATTCAATTAACGCTCTTGATCTGGCATCCCAGCATCCTTTTTTAAGAAGCTCCCACTCTGTAGACTCCAGATGATCTATTGGCTTCTCTACCTGCGTATATGCATCAATCCCATCACATGGATTCTCTGATACAATCTTGACTTTGCGCATCCACGTATAGAAAGCTGATATGTTTCGTCTGCTGTTGTTCAGTGAAGTGTTGTTATTTCCCAACCGGCTCTTCCTGTAAAGATAATATTCAATGTCTCCCTCTGTGATCTGGTTCAAGGGCTTATTAAGCAATGTGATCAGCTCGCGAATCGTCAGCAGATATGCATCTACCGTCTTTTTCTTCAACTTGGGGGCTTTCCTTGCCATAAACAGGTTCAGGATATAATCATTTGTGTTATCAACTGTAGCCGGGCGTGTTTCCTGTTCCGTAATGTCCAGATCTCTTGTTACCTGTACTATCACTGTTTCCAGAATATTCATCTGGTTAGGATCTAAATACAATCTCATACCAACAACAATGTCGTTTTTAAGTCTATCTTTACAAGTCATGTTTTCTGTCTCTCCTTGGATGTAATAATTGGTGCTTGTCCAAGAAATATAATTATGTTAATATACTGTTGGACAATCAATATTGTGGCAGAGGTGCTTTGGTCGGTACTCTGCCACTTTTTCTGTATTCAGTTTTATTTATCCTGCTGCCGGGCAAAATTCTTTACATCCGACCGCATATAATATGGTTTTGCTAAAAATAAACCTCTTGCGTTTCCATCTACTTTGTTGTCTTTCTCCTGCTGCCGCAGTTTCTTCAGTCTTCGTTCCTGCTCATTCAGCAGGTCTTTCGCTGTTACTTTTCCCATCTTTCCGTTTTCTCCTAAATCTCAGTTTAATTGACTATCAATCTGTTCTTTTGAGAGCTTGAAAGCAAGCATATAAAGCTCCAAAATTCCAGTTTCTTTTTTGCCAAGGTCATAGGCAAATTCAAAAGCATCATTTTCCAAGTCACTCAGTTCATCATACCCTTTACTACCAATTCCTCGGTCACTATCAAAATCATAAAGAATATCATCAATAATGTCGCTCAGTCTTTCCTCTTCATCATCTTCATAAGAGTATTTATCAGAGAATAACAACCAGTCATTCTTTTTTGCCATTTCCAGCAGTTCTTCCCTTGCCAGCTCTTCATCATAGGTATAAATTGGTCTGTTATGGCAATCTATTTTTTGTTTAAAATAGCCGACATCATTAACAAAATCAGAAAATTTTTCGTAGGTCATATTATTATAATTGGTTGCAATCAGTTCTCCTAAATCTCCGCTAATATGAAGTCTACAATAGTCTTCCTCAAACAGAAATCTGATTCTGTACTCTGAACTATTAGGCTTTTTAAAGTCCAATATCTTTATATTGCCATAGTCTGTAAAAGTCGCTATATGTTCCTTGAAATTCTCTTTCTGTCTTTCTAAATCCATGCTATCCCTCCTAAATTTTTAGTTTGTCTCCTTAAATTTCTTATAATCATTATTTCCAAAACGAAATAAGTTACAATTGTTATTTTCCAATTTTATAAAAACAGGATAATCTTCTCCATTTTTTTCGAAATCTGGATGCTGTTTATTCGTACACATCCATCCAGGACATGCCCAAGTACAGAAAGCACAATCTTTACATTTCATTGTTTATCCTCCTTATTTAGTTTCTTCCAATCTCTAAATCATCGGTTCATACTAATTTCATTTTTATTTCCACTTTTCTGATTTTTGCCCCAGCAAATTCTTATTTTAAAAATCTCAGCTTAGTTAATTATGCAATCCACGCTTCTTGCGGAAGAGAATTCGTATACAGCTCAAATTCTCTCCATTCTTTTGAGTAATTAGCATATTCACCCTGCTGTGTCTGTGCTTTTTCGTACAGACTTTCAATTTCTTTTACAACCTGTAAATATCCTGTGTTCTCGTCTCTCAGTATATCAATAGCAGCTTTCATGCTATCATATCTATTACGAAGACCGATATAGGCAGCATATATACGGAAACACTGTCTGGCTGCAGCAATCATTTCGTCCTTTGTCATTTGTTTCAACTTCTTTTTGGCTTCATCCTCTGCCCAAGAATCAGAACATCCTATGCCAAAATAGTCCTGTTCGTACTCATCGAAGCCAAGCAGCCCGCCATATGCATCTCCGGCTCCTGCTGCCACAAAGAATATGTCAAAGCAATCCGGAACCCATTCTTCTTGGAGATCCTCAAACATTCTTTCACATTCTGCACACAGATCAGCAAACGCCATCTTGAATTCATACGCTTCATCTTCATCTCCGGACAGGGCATTGATAAGACTGTCGTTTCCATCTTCGGAATCCGTGTACCAATGCACTTCTTCACAGGCATCTCGAATATCCCACAAGTCCTGTTGGATAGTTTCAAGATTAAGACATTTTACAATAGGCCTTTTATATCTCAACTGCTTTGCTTTAAACCGTTTTGTTTCCTCTGATGTAACCATTTTTTGTTCCTTTCCTAAATCCTTAGTTTAGCTGTTCAAGAACCAGCTTATCTGTTTGCACGATTAACTCTTTGCTTAATGGTGTATCACATAAATATATAGGTCTTTCACCTTTTTCTTTAATGACATCATTCGCACATTTAATCGCACTTTCTAAGTTCGGACACGACCCCCAAACAAGCCATAACCAATCATCTGAATTACTATCTTTTTGATACCAACCAATTTTATAATCATCTTTGCATATCTTTGCATTTTTATCTTTTGCTATCAATATTGGTATCTGCGGTAATTTCTTTTTACCTCCAATAATCGCAATATTCTCTTTCATTCTTCTACCACCTAAATTATTGTTTTGCAACAAACCTTTTATTCTACAGAAATCTTTTATCTGCTGCCGGGTAAGCTCTCTTATTCCAATTACTCCATAGCAAGCCAAACATTCTTCTATAAGCTCATGGTTTTTGGTTTTACTGGCATTGGCCAGTAATTTTATATACTTGTCCATATTCTGCATCCTCCTATTCTTTATACGGTTTAGGTAACTCCATCCACGCATTTACTATCAGGTCCTGGCTCAGGCAATCCTCTGCCTCATCACCAATATAGAAAGCGCCTCCATCTGCGTCCTCTTCATATCTGCCAATTTGCGGAAGACTAAAATTGTAGAATGATATCAGGATATATTCTCCTGCTGCCGGAAGCTCTTCTTCTACAGGAATCCATCCTTTATACTGTCTAACAGCTTCCTGGATCTGGTTAAAGTCTTCTTTCGTTTCACATTCAACCGTGGCATATGGTTTCTTATATTCCACAAATGCACCGTCTTTATTGCGTACAAACAATTTTGTATCTAAATCTCCCATAGCATCACCTCGTTAATATTCACTCTCACACACTGACTCTATTACCAATAAAGCCAACCATATCACTACTGCTGCCAGTACTTTCCACTTATCCATAGTTCCTCCTAGCAAAACACCTTTCGGATCGCATCTAACGCAATCTTATAATTTCGGCTCTTAGTGCTCTGTATTCCCATTCCTGCCATCCGGTTATATTCTATTTCAAAATATCCAATCGCAGCATCAATCTCTATCTGTGTGTACTCTGGTTCTTCGATAATCTCCCTGTACTCCGCATCTGCTGCCGGTTCGGATTCCTGTTGCGCCGGTGCAACAGCCTGCTCAAATGCCTGTCTTTCAATGCTTTCTATGGTTCTCCCCATTTCAGTCTGTGGCTGCTCCCCAGTTAATGTCATTTGGCCAGGAAGCGGCTCATATGTATCCTCTGTTTCTTTTCCCGGTGCAGGCTTTACAACCGGCGGCATCTGTTTCTTTTCGATCGGCTTTTGAACAGTAGTTTCCTGTTTAAGCACTGTTTCGTCATGCTTCTTTTCGTTCGCCGTAATCTCTCTGAAAAGTTCATCTGTTATAAAATTATTAGTAATTTCGATAATCTCGTCATATGTATAAGTCTCAATATTAGCTTTCCCATTTGCATAATACCGGAACTTCATGCCTATATTTTCTGTATACATAAACAGCATGCATGTCCCACTTGTAAATGTCTTACTGCCACTCGGACTCAGTTCTTCTGCCAATTCTGCACCGGTTATCATCCCGCCACGTATTCCACTCAACAACTCAGCAGGTCTGTCCTTCCACAATTCAATCAGAATTTTTTCCAGTGGACTATACTCTTTTTGCGATGTCGCAACGTCTTCCTGCGTCTCTTCTGCTGACTCGTCCTGCGTCATCTTTACCAGTGGCAGATTCTCTGCTGCTGCCCTTGCCTCTTCCTGATCCTCTTCCTTTTCTGCCTTTTTGATCTCCCTGATCTGGGCTACTGTCGTCACCGGGGTAATAAGTTCCATGTCATTTTCTTTTACTGTAAGCATTTCCTGCAGTTTGCTATACCCGTAATTGCAGTACTCGTCCTTAATCTGCAGGCTGTTTCCGCCCTCTGAGAATCTCGTGTTAATATCCATAAACCTGCTGGCAGTAGATGCAGACAATCTATATTCTCCCTGTGCAAATTCCTCCATATTGTGGTATCCATCCTGCACATATGCTCCACTGTCCCTTACCTGCTTTAGGTAGTAACCGATTATAATAAAATTATTGGTTGTCTCATTGAGCTTGTCCTTGATCTTGCTCTTTATCTCTGCATATCCTTCCGGTGTTATTGTTAATTGTCCCATATCTGCCTCCTAAACTGCGACCATTACCCGGTTCGCTTCCTTTTTCTGCTTCTCGAATTCTGCCCGAACTTTCTTTTCTGCGTTCTTAATAACCTTTTGCATAAATGCTACCGCTTCTTCTGGTGCATCCTTGTTATACCTTATCCGGTTCTGTACCACTCTGAATCCCAATATTCCATCCTTCCCAACCTCTACCGTACAGAAAGATTCGTCCGGCTCTGTCTTTCTGCGTATAAATATTATTATGGTCCTGCCATTTACGGCTTTTTCATAGTAATTCGAAGCTACGCAATTATGCTGTTCATTCGCCTCTTTCTTAAATTCCTTCCAGCTCTCAGGCACTACGATCATAAATTCATCATTTTCGTAAGCGAACACCCGCCTGATATCCTTTGCATTCTTCTTTAACTGCTTATCCTGCTCTATCCGCTTCATATGCTGCTCACGATCCTTTTTCTCCTGCATGCAAAGTACAGCTTCATCATGCGCTGCCTGTATATTCTGTGGGAAAAAGATACTCTCGTCTGCAAGATTCCATTGCAGATTCTGCGCTGCGTCCAGATAATCTACCCAAAGATGCATATCTTTATCTGTTCCTTCAGTCTCTACATGCAGATTTTCTTTCATATACCGGATCATCCTGTGCGGCGTATGTATGCCAAAACTTCTCAGAATTACACTTAATCCAATATATCTGTCTATCCATTCCAACTGTTCATCTGTCACTTTTGCTGCTGCCACATGGAGTCTCTGGATAATCGCCATTTTCTTATCGTCTGCGTGGAGTCTTAATGCCTGCCGATACTCTTCTTTGGATAATCCAAGCATTCCCCATATCTTTCCGCCTGTCATATCCCTGTCTATCCGTGTCATGGCATGTCCACCTATAAGTTGATCTGCAACAAATGTTTTCAGTCCGGCCTTGTACATTCGTTCGTACTGTTTGCCGGTATTTCCCTTTAAATTACTGATCAGTTCCCTGAATTCCACTCTCTTTCTTCCTGCTGCTCTTATGATCTCGGCGACAGGCATATATTTAACCTCTGTGTCAGCCAACATCCTTGTAAGATTTGGTGAATACAATATTGCAGAACTTCTCCGGTCGTAATACCAGCCATAACCACCTTGGTTAATAGTTCCATAGTCACACCATCTTGTTATCCCGGTACTTTTGAATTCTCCCCATTCGTAACTCCGTTCCCGGCATAGACTATTTGAATAAATATCCCTGTAGTCTTCAAAAATATAGAAATCCGGTATATATCCATCTGCTTTTTTCTCTGTCTTTCCTACTTTAAAGGACCTTAACACATAGCCGCTTCCGTCCTGCAGTTTCTGTAATATCTCTACCCTTGTTTCATCTTTTACGGTCAACTGCTTTCCCCAGCTTTTATAAATAATCGTCCGTCCGCATTTTGGGCATTTGCCAACTGTATTATGCCTTGGCTTCTCTCGCAGGCTTACCATCTGTCTGCAGTGATCACAGTATCCAGTCTTATGATCCTTGTAAAACATATAATCTTCTGTCGTGTTATTCCTTACCCATTTTTCGAATGAAGGCGGCAGATCGGGTACAACCGCCATTCTTTCATCTATAGCATCTGTTATGAGCCTGTGCGGTTTTTCCAACGCATCCTTACGTATATCCACTTGGAACTGTCTTACCACAGTTCCAACGTCATACATACTACTGCTGCCAAGGAATTGATTAACCATCTTTATAGTCTCTTCCGATGCCTGATCCTTTTTACCGGGACTGTATACCGTATCCTGATCCTCATAATCCAGAAAATCTATTTTGGCCTTGCTCCACTTACTGTGTACGCAATCCCAGGTAATAAAGTCCTTCTCTTTGTTATTCAAAAATATGCGAAATCTTGGTCCTTTTCTATCCAGTACCATATCCCGCCTTGTATATACATCCACTTCCAGTACATCCTCCATACATGTCTTCTGTGCCCGGAAGTACTTTCTGGTCTTATATACATAATAATGACCATGACCATACGGATAAGGCTTTCGCTCCGCTATATCGTTTTTGGCTCTCTGCACCATATACGGCAATGCCATAAGCGGCGCTTTATCAAGCAATCCGGCTTTCTTCAAACTTACCGCCTCACTTTCCGAGATAATACTCTTTTATAAGTTTCTTGGCTCTCCCCATTCCAGGAATTCCCATTTTAACAGTCGCACTCACGCCTGCAGCCTTTACAATCTCCTTATCTACCGCATAGCAGTTTTGGAAAGACCACTTTAGCAACACTGCTATACATCCTTTTAAGGACTTGCCTTTTCTTCTTACTGCTGCTGCCAGTTCCTCATTTTCCATACAGCTTGCCTTAATATACTCTGTCCAGTCTTCTATGATTTCTACCGGGTTAAGTTCCTGCGCTTCAACCGTAATCTTCCCAATAGCCGCCATTGCGACATCGCAAAGCTCCGGCATTGCTCCGGATGCATACATATCTGCAAATGCTTCATCTATGCCGTTCTCTGCTGCCATTTTCTTCAATGACTCTATATCTCCCTCATTCTTGAATCCCTCTGCTGCTTTATTCATTTCCTCCGCAGAATCAAATTCTCCAAATAAATCAAACATCTTTCTCCTTTCCCCTGCCCACACCATGCAGGCAGGCTTTCCAATGGCTTTAAAAAATTGTGATATATAAAATACTCCCTGTCCTGAGATAAAAGGCTATTTAATTACCGGAACGCCCCATGTTTTATGTATCTGGTACTGTAACGGCTCCTCGAATGTAGCACCGTTCATCTCCGCACCGCCTGACAGGTTTATATATTCTTCTACCGCCTTAACTGCTGCCGCCGCAGAATAACAGATACAGCAATAATGTCCTACAAGTTCCATTTCCCGCAAAAATTCCCGCTGTTCCTTGATTGGCATATTGGTGCCGAACTTCATTTCAATGTACATTCCGATGTATTTTCCGCTTGGGTATGGGAAATGGATGTCCGATACTCCCGCTTTTACGCCCATCTGCTTTAATACTGCGGCTTCGTTTGCATCCCGCCTGCCGCCATTCGGGATATGGTGTATCCAGCGCAGTTGTGGGTACATATCCTCGTGATGTCTGCACCACTGCATAAAAAGGATCTGTTCCGTATCCTCGCCTTTCTTCTTGTGCCTTAAATTCATCCTTTCTTTTCCTCCCTGCTGCCACTTAAAGGTTATGCAGTGCTACATAATCCCCATAATGCATACCTGCATCCTTTGCCATACGCGCAATATCGTCCAAAGTCTGCTTTTTCTTCTTAGGCTCCGTTTTCTTCCTATTCTGCTCTACCCTGTCCATCCGCTCACAGCGCCACTCCTGCGCATACAGATATCCAGTGTATGTAAGCGTATTAACATAGTCCGGCACAAATCCCATTTTTTCCAGTTCCCTACGTGTGCCAATAATAACCTTGCCGGATATAATACTGGTTAATTTATACCTGTTAACTAGCATTCTTTTCTTTACCTCCTATTATTTTCCGTATCTCATACTGCATATGATCCGTAAACGCATGATGGGTATAAAATTCCACTGTTACTACATGCCGGCGGCATAGCTTCTCTATCTCCTGCCACTTGTCGGCATCTACAATCTTTTTCCCCTGAGCATTACAAAAATCATTGAGATACCATGTCTTCAACTGTCCCATGGCAAACATATTGGCGATATACTTGGAATCTTCATATATCGTAATCTCACAGCTCGTATTCATCCTGCCCAGTGCTTTTTCCAGGGCAGTAAGGATAATACCATTCTGTGTAGTTTCCCCTACGGCTGCATAATCTTCTATCGTCCTCAGTTCCCCATTCTGCATCAGAAAAGCCAATGTATAACCATATGTACCATGCTCTGTTTTAAATCCACGCACGTTATGTGTGATGTAGATATCCACATGTTTCAGTCCCACTTGACAGCCCTCCTCGCTTTCTACTTATCAGCATTTCATGAGTTATCCACCGTGTTTTTACAGTCATTCTCCTGCTGCCTTATAAAACCCCGTATTTTTTGATACCAAAATCTATGTAAAATGTCCCGAACTCCGCATAAGTAGAAAGTAAAGCGGAGTTATCCACAACTTTTAATTCCGCCTGTGCATAGTAAGATAGATTGACCAGCTTGCAAGCACCTCATTGAACCGGTATGCGATCGTATCAATGTAATAGTCTGGAAATCGCTGTGAAAAGAAGTTACGGACATACTCACAATCTGACGGCATGCTGACCAGTTTCATTACCTGTCTTCTGGATAATGCATTGTCCTTAGTACTCTTATGAGGCTTGATCAGATTCTTGCTCTGCTTCCAGCGCTTTTTCCCTTTTGCATCATCCACAAGCAAATCTGACAGGCTCAATTCTGCTCCATCTGACAGATCAGAAAATGTCATCTGACCGCAAGGCTCGTCCTCTTTCTTAAATGTCTCCTTGGTTATATAATTAACCAATCCTTTTATTCCGTCTTTTGCGGAGAACTGTAGCGGCTCACAATTTACATAACCGATCCTTTCCTGTGGTTTCCCTTTCCTCTTGGTGTAACTCCACATATCCTCTATCTCTTCCCTACTCAAGCCACCATTTATTATTAAGTGGTGGTGTATACGTCCGTTCTTGCCATGCTCGTTTACCCAGACGTATTTAAGTTGTGTTAAATGCAGCTTATTTCTCCTGCGCTTTATTTTTTTTAGGAAATTTACAACCATCCTGTCTGCCTCCTCTTCCGATTCCGGCATGATCGCATATGTCAAATCGACCCTCTGGTCTCCTTCTGTAAAATTTGTTTCTACTAGCTGTATAAAATATCTTTTGGAGTTTGTATCATTAAGCCTCTTCTGGATCAAGCTACTCTTCTTCCTCTTACGTGCCCTTTTCCCTTTGCTCCCTACTGGCTCAGTATAAGAAAATATATCCACCTCTTTATACCTTGGCTTATATCCCTTTCCGCAGTAGGTTATCACCTGCCTTATCACTTCCCCTTACCTCTCCTTTATCCCTTCCATGTCCAAAACAATAATATTTATATACAAGCCCCAACCACGCTTACGTCCCGGTTTGCAAAATGCCTTTATTTTCCCCTTTTTTCCAAAATTTCTCTGAAAAAAAGTAAAAAAAATAAAGGCCTGTACTAAAACGTGCCCCCTATGCGACACACAGGATTGAGAGAGAGACCTGTGTGCGCATATATATTGCATTGAAAGGGGAATATATATACGGCACATGGGTTGTATGTGCCGCATAGGGAGCACGTTAATATGTCATTTGCCTTTAGGCTCTCCCTCATATATGTATCCGGTAAATTCCCATAATAACTTTGGGCTTATATACACATTCATCCGCCCCGGTGCTTCTGTAACTGTTCCGATCGGCAACAACTTATGAAGAATTCCATCCCTCACCCAAGTCTCTGACTTTCCGAATACCTTCGCTGCTACCTTTACCGGAACACCACCCTGCGCGTCAAATTTAGGATACACATTACCCATAATTTTTCTGGCTATACGATCAGCAAATTCATTTTCTTCCTTAACCTGTTCTTCTGTCATTACAAACCTCCTTACTGCCGGATCAAGATTCTCCAGCAATTCCAATGCTCCCTCCTACATCATTTCCATATCCATCCTCGCATACAACAATTCTGTGTATGCATTTACCAGTGCCGGAAGCTCATCCGGCATATATTCTTCTTCCGTGATTTTGTCCTTCACATGCTGCAAAACCCTGTCTGTCTTTGCTTTCAGTTCTTTCTTATCTGCATTATCCTTAAAAAATGACATCTCTCTCACTTCCTTCCTACCACCATTCAGGTACCGGCTTGTCCAAATTGCGGTAATGCCACCAGTGACCACTGTTGTACATTACACACAGGTTTCCATCTTCGTCCTGCCATACCTTTTTTATCTTGCCTTCTCTCCAGTTACTTACAACGGATTTATGTTTTTTCATGGCAATATCTGCAAGCTGTTTCATTTCTGATCTGCTCATTACTGCTGCCATATGCCCCACTTCCTTCCCATCTGCTGCCACTGCTTACTTTCCTTGCCTTTTATTTCCATATCTCCT
>CAYRAW010000004.1:0-35222 GCA_964422225.1 uncultured Roseburia sp. | reverse complement strand
ACAGATAGGATTCCAGAATGCCTTTTACATCATCAGCCCAGGGCATCTCTACCGGAGAACCATTATGCAGTACCACTACAACATTCTTCTGTACCTTGAGGATTTCTGAGATCAGATGATTCTGGCACTGCGGCATACGCATATGGCTTCTGTCATATCCCTCAGATTCGAAAGCATCGGGAAGTCCGGCAAATACTACTGCAATGTCTGCTTTTTTAGCTGCTGTGACTGCTGCAGCTTCCAATTCTTCATCCACAACATCTTCCTTAACATCATAGCCCTGTGCATAAGTTACTTCTGTATATGCCCTGACAGCCTCCAGAGCACTGACTACCTTGCCGGAATTGATATGGGAGCTGCCGCCGCCCTGATATCTTGGTTTATCTGCGAACTTACCGATAAATGCTATCTTCTTACCCTGCTTGGGCAGAGGCAGGATACCGTCATTTTTAAGAAGTACCATAGATTCCGTGGCAATTCTGGCAGCCAGTTTATGATCTGCTTCCTTATCCCAGGTTACCTGTTTTCTATTATCCGCATAATGGAAAATAACTTTCAGGATTCTCTCTACTGCCGTATCGAGTACTGCTTCTTCTAATCTTCCACTCTTTACTGCATCTACAATCTCCTGGTCTGTATCACCACCGCTTGCAGGCATCTCCAGATCCAGGCCGGCCTCCAGTCCCTGCACTCTGTCATTGACTGCCCCCCAGTCAGACATGACATAGCCTTCAAATCCCCATTCATCACGAAGTACCTGCGTCAACAGCTTGTGGTTTTCCGAAGCAAAGACACCGTTGATCTTGTTATAAGAACACATCAGTGTATCAGGTTTACCTTCCTTAACAGCTCCTTCAAAAGCCGCCAGATAGATCTCACGGAAGGTTCTCTCATCAATTTCAGAGGAACAGGACATTCTGCGGTGCTCCTGATTATTAGCTGCAAAATGCTTCAGGGAAGTTCCTACATTCTGAGATTCAACACCTTTGATATGGGAAGCTGCCATCTGGGAAGCCAGATAAGGATCTTCTGAAAAATATTCGAAGTTACGTCCGCACAGGGGAGAACGCTTAATATTAGCTGCAGGCCCTAAAATAACGGATACATCCTCTGCCTGACACTCTCTGCCCAATGCCTCACCCATCTCCTGTAATAAGTCTCTGTCAAAGGAGCATGCAGTCGCACAAGCTGTAGGGAAACATACTGCCTTGATACTGTCATTGATACCCAGATGGTCTGCGGACTGATCCTGCTTACGCAGTCCGTGAGGGCCATCACTTACCATAACCTTTGGGATTCCCAGTCTCTCTACGCTCTTTAAGTGCCAGAAATCTGCACCGGAGCACATTCCTGCCTTTTCCTCCAATGTCATTTCAGCTATAATTTTCTTAATATCTCTGCTCATTCTATAACCTCGCCTTTTTTATTCCAAACAGGGCCGGAGATAAACTCCGGCTCTGAATTAATATGCTTTTTACTGATTCATATTTGCTACATATGCATCTAACTGCTTCTGAAGTTCTGCACGTACCTTCTCGATACCTGCTGCTTCCATCTTTTCCTTATATTCTGCCAGTCCGGTTACAGAATCTGTATAACCCAGCTCCAATGGCCACCAGTACTGCTGATGAACATTCTGGCAGGCTGCATATTCTGTCTCAATGTTGGAAGTATCAATCGTAAATGCTGCATATTTCTCCCAGACATCATTTTCTGCAAGTCTTTCCTCGAAGTTCTCATGCCAGGTTGTGTAGGATTCAGGAGTACCTGCTACATCACGGTTAAGTCCTGTTGTACGTGCTGCCCACATGGAAGATACTGCATAGTTATCAGCATCCAGAATGGAATACTGTCCTTCATCATTAAGTTCATAAGAAGTTCCCAATACGCCATACATAAATGCATCATATACTTCCTGATCGCTTGTCAGCAGATCCCAGAAAGCAAGTGCTCTCTCAGGATTCTGAGAAGTATTGGAGATTGCCATAGCATCCTGTGTATATGGTAAGTGGCAACTGTACTTGTCCAGATCACTGTATTCAAAGTTCCATTCCGGATGCATAACAGCATAATTCTGGAAGGTATCAACATTGTGTGTTCTCATGGCAGCCTTACCATTCTGTGTCTTGGTAGAATCGGTATCGGAAAGGGCTGATTTTGTGAAGAAGCCTTTCTCATTCCAACGTGTCATCATTGTCAGGAAATCAGGGATTTCTTCTGTTTCATAATATGTGAAGAACTGTGGATTCTCCTGTGTCGGGTCAAACCAGAAGAAATCATTGGTTGAACCCTTGGAAGGAAGATATCCAAGACTGAACATATAGGTATCATCCCATTCTGAACCGGCAGAATAGATGTCGATCGGCTCTAACTCAGGATGTGTTTCTTTGACAATGTCCAGATACTTCTCTACATCCTCAAAAGATTCCATCTTACCATCCCAGTCTGTGCCTTCCATGATATCCGTTCTGTAGATAGGACCATATGCTCTGTAAGTAGAGAGCTGGGAAGGAATACAATAATAATGTCCGTCTACTGTTGCCTGCTGCTTGGCTGCATCTGTTGTCTTTGCAAAGTTATTCGGTGCATAGGTCGGCCATAATTCATCCAGGTTCTTGAACGCACCCTTCTGTGCAAGAGATGTAAAGTTCAGCCAGGAAGAGGTATAAGCCATATCAAACTGTTCACCTGATGAGAAGATCAATGGATACTTATTGGCATAATCAGACCAGGCGATCCAGTTTACTGTTAATGTTGTATTGATCTTTTCTTTGAGCAGCTTATTCAGGTTCTCATCTACAACATCCTGTCCTGCAGGTCTGTCACTGACCACATACATGACCAGATTCACTTCCTTGGAAGTGTCTACTACACCAGTCTGTGCGCTCTCTGTTGAGTCAGATGCAGATGTACTGCTGCTGTTGTCTGTGCCTGCGCTGCTGCCGCATCCTGCAAGCATTGTAGTTACCATTGCGGTTGTTAATAATACGGATACAAGTTTCTTTCTCATATGAAAATCCTCCTTTTCCCAATCATCCCTTAACGGAACCGATTGTAACACCTTTTACAAAATATTTCTGCACGAATGGATATACCAGAATAATAGGTCCTGTAGCTACGACTGCCATCGCCATCTTTAAGCTGTTGGAAGGCATATCTGCTACTACGATACCAGCCTGACTTGCGATTCTTGCCAAAGCCTGTGTCTGCTGCAACAGGTTATAAAGCATATACTGCAATGGGTACTTCTTATCAGAATTAAGATACAGCATTGCGTTGTACCAGTCATTCCAGTAGCCCAGTGCCAGAAACAGTCCGATCGTTGCCATACCTGATTTTAACAATGGTAAAATAATCTGGAAGAAGGTACGATACTCTCCTGCGCCGTCGATCTTGGCCGACTCTATCAGTGCCGCCGGTATTGCCGATACGAAGCTTCGCATGATCAGCAGATAGAACACATTAAAGATTCCCGGTAAGATCAGAGCCCACAGACTGTCTTTTAAATGTAAATACTGAATGTAGAAAATATAAGTACATACCATACCACCATTGAACAATGTTGTAAAATAGAAGAAGAAGGAAAATGCATTCCTGTATTTAAAATCTTTTCTACTTAAAACATAGGCTGTCATGGTGATGATAAAAAGTCCAAGTGCCGTTCCTACTACCGTGATCAGAATGGACACTCCATAGGCTCTGAGGACTGTCATAGGGCTCTTGAATATCAGTCCATATGCCTCTGTTGTAAATTCCTTTGGCAGGATACTGTAGCCATGGAAACGTATGTATGATTCAGAGGTAAAAGAGCTGGATATCAATACGATAAATGGCACCAGACATATGATTGCCATCAATGCTACCACAACATAGCATATGATATAAAAAGCAACGGATGACTTACTTAATTTGATCTTGGTTGAAGCTTCTGCTTCCTGTGCTGCCATATGATTACCTCCCTTCCTAGAACAATGCATAATCTGCATCAATATGTTTGACAATTGCATTTACAATCATAATAATGATAAAGCACATAATGGACTGATAGAACGATGCTGCTGCCGTCATACCAAGGTTCGCATTCTGTAACAGAGAACGGAATACATAAGTATCAATTACATCTGTTGCATTGTAGAGCTGTCCATTATTGCCGACGATCTGATAGAACATCTCGAAATCGCCTCTCATGATACGTCCTACCTGAAGCAGTAGCATGGTGATCACGGTAGGTTTGATACAGGGGATCGTGATGTAGCGGATTCTCTGGAAGATCGTTGCTCCATCAATGGCTGCTGCCTCGTAGATCTCTGAATCAACACCTGTGATCGCTGCAATGTAAATAACTGAGTTATAACCACACCATTTCCAGGCATTGAAGGCACATATGATAAATGGCCACACACCCGGCATACCGTATACATTGACTGCCTCGCCGCCTGCGGAAGTAATCAGGTTATTGAGAAGTCCTGTTTCATAATTGAAGATAGCAAATACGAAAGTTCCTACGATAACCCATGAAATAAAGTACGGTAAAAGATAATGGACTGTGTCAGTTTCTTAAATACTTTGTTGTTGATCTCTGTGATAAATACTGCAATAATGATCGCAAGTAACTGTGAAGTGATCAGATTCAACAGGTTGTAGAGAATCGTATTCTTTGTGATCAGCCATCCTGTTCCCGAAGAAAACAGATACCTGAAATTCTCCAGCCCGTTCCATGCACTTCCAAACACGCCCTGATCATATCGGTAGTTCTTAAATGCCAGCACCAGACCGGACATTGGCAGATAAGCAAATATAATAATGACTACAAGTGCGGGAATCAACATAGTAAACAGTGCACGATTCTTTTTCAGTTCATGTCCAAAACTGTGTAAATGTTTTCCCATTAAATTTCTCTCCTTCCCTTTTCTATTCTCTCAAGTCTTTGAAAAGTTTTATAATTTATGAGTTAATTATAATAAGTTTCTATGCAATTTGTTATATGATAAAACTACGAAAAAGAGGAAAATCTTATGATGTTGTAAATATGTATAGTATTTTAATGTTTTTAATCTTTTTTATCTGCATATTGTATATCTGTTAAAAAAGGACATCGGCAATGCGCCAACATCCTTTTCTACTACTTTAATATTTCTTCTAATTGTTCATATGTCATAACAGGAATCCTTAAAATTACCTTTGTTCCTCCCATTTCTCCACTCTCATAACGGACTCCGTATTTATCTCCATAGCATAACTTCATTCGGAAATTCGTGTTTTTTACACCGTATCCATTCTCCTTGCCGGCATCACTCTCCTTTAGAATACTGTCCATCTGCTCCTGATCCATTCCCGGACCATCATCTTCTATGGTAAAAATAATATCATTTTCTTCCTGCACTGCCGTAATCAGTATATTACATTCAATGATATCGGGATGCTGGGCGATTCCATGTACAATGGCATTTTCCACGAAGGGCTGAAGGATAATATTGAGGCAGGCATATTCCCTGATCTGCTGCGGCACCTCCATATTCATATGAATCGCTCCCGGAAAATGCACACTCTCGATACTCACATAAGCCTCTACGTGTTTAAGCTCCTCCTCAATGTGGATCGCTGCCTTGCCGTGGTTAAGACTAAGACGATAAAACATCCCTAGATCCCTTGCCATCTGTGCCACCTCATCTGCACCATGCTCCATTGCACCCCAATTGATCAGATCCAGTGTATTATAGAGAAAATGCGGATTGATCTGTGCCTGCAATGCCCGCAGTTCTGCTGACATAACACTCTTACCCAGTTTATAATGGGCTTTCATGAGTCCTTGTAATCGCATTGCCATATTATTAAAATTCGCATAAATCTCGTCAATCTCATCGCCGGTTCCCTGTACATAACGGTTAGAATTGATCTGGTTGTTCAAATCACCATTCTCCAGACTTTTCATATGAAGGTTCACACGCGCCAGTCGTCGTACATAGTACTTCGACAGGAAATAAGATACTACAATGATTGCCAATATCATCAATACTGCCACCAGCATGACCATGAAACTGACAAAACTTGCCTGTCTCTTATACGTTTCTACCGGTATCAGGGAAAAAATCTGCCAGTTGTAACGTTCCAACTGATAGTACATGATATAGTATCTTGTCCCACCCAGCTTCATCGTACTCCACTGTTCCTGTTTCTGGCTGGGAAGTTCATCCTCCAGTTCAGCATACTGGTCATGATCCGAGGCTGCCAGCATATCCCCCATGTCATCCAGAAGATAGATCAGGTTATCCGGTGTGATCTGTGCGGTATTTAACATGTTCACGACCTCTTCTACCCCGATTCCAACCTTTACAATATAAGTATGTCCGTTCACTTCCATGGCAGTAACCTGTGTGATATAAGGTTTCGTATGGATCATATCTGAACGGGTATGCTCCTGCATAATGGTATAATATAACTGCCCTTTCTGTACTGCTTCCATCATTTCCTCATACTCATCCAATTCTTTCAGTTGTGATTCCGGGTAAAAGAAATAACAGTTGTTGGAATATATCAATTCATCCGGTATATACATGCCAATGCGGTAGGATAAATTCGTTGATTCCATATCAATAAAGATACTGTTGAGTTTATAGAACTCTCTGTAAGCCTCCGCCATATCCTTATATTGTCCCAGAGAAGGATCACTTAAGACTCTGTTCACTTCGCTGCTTTGAACGATCAACTGTCCCATATAATACATATTCTCAATATAATGTGTTATGTAATGCCTGACTTGCTCTCCCGATTGTCCTACAGAATACTGTATCTGCTTACGATACGCATTAGACATAACAGGTGCGCAGCACATTGTGATCAGAATACAGATCAAAGTCAGCGGAACTGCAAAAGAAATGGTCAGTTTCTTCTGCATCGTAAGCCGTCTGTATCGTTCTTTTATACTTACCATACACAAATCCCTTCTCTATTGCAGCTTACTTTCCCGATACTCTGAGGGAAGCATCCCTGTCTTTTTCTTAAAGGTCTTGGCAAAATAATTGGCATCTTCAAAACCTACCATTTCTGCCACCTGATATAATTTCCAACCGGGATCTGTCAGTAATTCCTGCGCCCTGTTCATACGAATCTCTGTCAGATACTGTCCAATGGTGCTCCCTGTTGTCTTCTTGAACAGGCTGCTTAAGTAAGTCGGAGTCAGATAGACCTCATCTGCCAACAGCTTAATAGACATATCCCTGTCTGAGAGATGAGTATTCATATAGTCTATCACTTTTTTGATCAGGATATTTGCCTTGACCTCCTCATGGTCATGACCGAACCACTGTAGATGTTCCTCCACAAATTCCTGCATCTCGTATATCGTCTGCGCCTCATCCAGAAAATGTCTGCCTGCATCCTCACATTCCCGCTGTTTCCTGGGTGTCATATCCTCGACCTGCATAATGATGGTGTCTAATATATAGTAGATATTTCTTACCTGAAAGGACAGTTCTGCCCGTTCCTCTACCAGTCTGGTATACCATCCATGCAATATCTGTCTGGCATCCTCTACCCTGGAATCTGTTAATGCCTTGCGAAAGGCATGCTCCTCTTCCATTGATATCGTTCCGAGATATTCCCTGGCAGATTCATCAGGCATGGCAAAGTTATTCCATCCCTTATAAGCCAGAGTCTTCATTGCATTCTGTGCACTGTGATAGGAACAGATCACCGTCTCTAAGGAATCGACTGGTCTGCCTGCTGCCAGAAACCATTTATCCTGTTCGTTTCTTTTAGCCAGCAATGCCTCACAGAACCGTTTTCCCTGTTCTTCTTTTATCAACAAATCCGTACAATCAGATGAAAGCAGCAATGCGAAACAGTTCTCTTCCACATAATCCGCCAGCATATGCAGTCTGCCCTTACATTCCCCTGCAATTTCTTCCACAGTCTGTTTACAGATCTGCGTAAATTCATCTACGTTTCGAATGATTTCCTTTCGTTTCAGCAGGAAAATCCGGAAAATAACATCCTGTTCCAGTTGTCTCTCTGTTCCGAATAACTGTAATTCCACCTTTTCTCCCGGCACAGGCTGTAATAAGGCATGGAGTACTGTCTCGTTCTGGCGGCTGCTCTGCCTTACCCGTTCTACTGCCTGTTTCACTGCGCCGGATAATTCCTTAATGTCGATAGGCTTCTCTACATAGCTTACTGCTCCCAGTGCGATCGCCGCCTTGAGATATTCCTTGTCTGAATAACCACTGATGAATATGATCTGACACTGTGGGAACTTCTCCCGAAAACATTTACACAGCTCTACGCCATTCATTCCCGGCATGTTGATATCCGATACCACGATATCCGGTCTGTGATCCTGGCAGATACGCAGACCACACTCTGCATTCTCTGCCGTAAATACTCTGTCTATCCCCAATTTCTGCCATGGAACATGCTTCTCCAGTCCATTCCTGATCACCTGTTCATCCTCCACGATCAGCAGATTCAACATATACTATCCCTCTCTTCTCCATAAGTCTTTGACTTATTTTAACACCCTCACTTATTCATGTGCAACTAAAAAGGGCAAGTGCATACACACCCGCCCTTCATAAACTTTATTCTATTTTCTTCCAAGATAACGCAATACATGCTTCCTGTAACATACATACTCATCTCCGAATGTATTCGTCATGTATTTCTCTTCCTGTAATATCTGTAAGTGCAGCATTACCACTGCAAATACTGTGAACACCGCCAGAAGTACATTGCAATACATCAGAAGGATTCCAATATACTGTAGATCAAAACCAAGGAAAGCAGGATTGCGACTATAAGCATATATCCCCTCCGTTACCAGCTTCGCCTTATCCTGATCTGGAATCCCTGCCCGCCAACTGTCTCTCATGCAATGAACAGAAACCCCAAAGATCAGATCTCCCACAATACCTATTCCAAAGCCTGCATATCTTATTGATTGTGACATATAGTTCCATCCTGTCATAACGGATATAATCTGTACAATAACGATTGAAAATGTGGCAACTGACATAAAAGTTTCTACTGTATGTAACCCTTTCTCTTTTCTTCTTCCAATTTGATGTGTCCTGATTCCCTGCCTCTTTTGTAAATACATCTTTGTAAAATATATACCATAAAATATCGCAAGCACCAATAATGCCATCCATGTATAAATCATTTACATTTCCTCCTTATTATTTTGTCATATGAACATATGCTCATATGTTTTATTCAATGATAGCATTATACATGAAACCATGCAATAGTTTTTTGTGTAAAAAAACAAAGTTCCGGATTTCTCCAGAACCTTGCTGTTATCTTGTTATGTATTTGTACTTTATCGGCTTACACCTGAATGACTCCACACAGACTTAATATAATGACCAGTACACCAAGAACGATTCGATACCATCCAAATACCTGGAAATCGTGCTTCTTGATATAATCCATCAGGAAACGGATCACGACTACAGATACGATAAATGCTACCAGTGTTCCGACAACAAGAATGGCAATTTCCATACCGGAAAAGGCAAAACCAAACTTTACAATCTTTAAAAGGCTGGCTCCAAACATAACCGGAATCGCCAGGAAAAATGTGAACTCAGAAGCTACGGTTCTGGATACCCCGATCAGCAATGCACCTACAATCGTTGCTCCTGATCTGGAAGTTCCGGGGAAAATTGCAGCAATGAGCTGGAATACACCAATCATAAGTGCTGTCTGGAAGGTAATGTCCTCCAGTCTGGTAATCTTCGCCTTTTTACCCTTATTACGCCTCTCAATGACAATGAATGCCACACCAAATACGATCAGTGCGATTGCAACAGAAAATGCATGATAGAACAGTGCTTCAAATACATCGTCAAAAAGCAGACCTATGACTGCTGCCGGGATGCAGGCTACTACGATCTTGCACCACAGCATGATCTTATCCATCTCTATGACCGGCTTAGTCTTATCCTTAAACTGGAATGGAAATATCTTATTCCAGAACAACAGTACAACAGCCAGAATCGCACCCAACTGAATGACTACCAGAAACATTTCCTTAAATTCCGGTGTACAGTCAAGTTTGACGAACTCATCCAATATAATCATGTGACCGGTACTGCTGATAGGCAGCCACTCGGTAATACCCTCTACAATACCAAATAATATGGCTTTTAAAATTTCAATCATAATACTCCTCTTTCTTTGCGTTTCTCATTTAAAACGACATTTTCTATGCATTCAGGAACTTCATCATATCCTCATAGCATGCTTTTGCATCTTCATAGCCTAATTCATAGAGCTTTTCCAGTTTCTTTCTGTCTTTCTCGATTCTGCCTATGTCATTTGCTTCCTTGGGACGAATGACAAAAGCGCGTCCATGTGCTGCCTGCCCTTCAATAAATCTCAGTGTATCATTGTAGGCATTGTGCCTGTTCGCCATCAACTCATACAGCTTAGGATATTTCATATAACGAAGTCTGATCATTTCAAGCTGTGCAGAGGGTACAGGCTTTCTGACATAATCTGTCTCTTTGGTCAATATCACAATATTTTTTGCATTGCCATCCTTGATCGCATGACGGATCGGAATCGGGTCAGCCATACCTCCATCCAGATACGGCTCTCCATTAATCGTAACAATCCTTGATACCAACGGCAGGGAAGCAGATGCCCGTACATTGATGATATCCTTGTGCATCTCTTTCATCGGCAGATATTCTGCATTGCCAGTTTCGAGATTTGTCACAACTGCATATGCATTTCCTTCATATCTGGCTGCTTCCTTATAGTCATAAGGCAACAGCTTATTGGGAATCGTATCATAGCACATCTTTACATTGAACAGATCTCCTGTTGTCAGCAGACTGCGCATGCTACAGTAATTCTTATCTTTCAGGTAATCCAGTGAAACATGATAAGCACGCTTCGGCTGCTTTGATATGTAACTGCACAGATGGCACGCTCCTGCTGATACACCATAAGCATTCTGAAAGTATAAATCCTTTTCCATAAAGAAATCCAGTACTCCAGCGGTGTAGATCCCCTTCATACCGCCGCCTTCAAGAACAAGTCCTGCCTGAACCATTGTCTATGCCTCCTTCTTTCTGTCGGGATATTCTGTTTCTACGAACTTACGAAGTGCTGCCAGTGAACGCTGCACCTTTTCTGTATCAATACAGTAAGCCATGCGGAAGAAGCCCGGACAGCCAAAGGAATCACTGGGTACCAGCACCAGATCATATTTCAGGGCTTTCCGGCAAAAGGCAACTGCATCTTCTTCCAGTGCCTTTGGGAAGATATAGAAGGTTCCACCCGGTTTCACACAAGTAAAGCCCAGATCCATCAATTCTTTATAGATAAGGTTCATATTAGTCTCATATACAGACAGATCCGCTGTCTCTCCAAGCACCTCTGATACTGCGATCTGGATAATCGATGGAGGGCAGTTATGTCCGATACCTCTGGATATCTGACTGCACATAACGGATATCAGTTCAGAATCTGTACACTTGGGATTGGCTGCTACATAACCGATTCTTTCACCCGGAAGGGACAAAGATTTGGAATAGGAATAGCAGGAAAGTGTATTGTCATAGAATTTGGATACATACGGGGCATCCACACCCTCAAATACGATCTCACGATATGGCTCATCTGATACGATAAAGATATCATGTCCGTATTCTTTCTCTTTTTCATTCAAAAGCTGTGCCAGCTTTGTCAGGGTCTGCGTAGAATACACAGTACCGGAGGGGTTATTGGGTGTATTAATGAGAATGACTGCTGTATTCTCATTGATCATGCTCTCCAGTGCTTCAAAATTGATCTGGAACTGCTCTGTGTCAGCCGGTACTACTTTGAGAACTGCTCCTGTTCTGTTCACATACTGCTTATACTCAGGGAAAAACGGTGCAAAGGTAATGACTTCATCTCCCGGCTTCGTTACAACGCGGATCGCATGTGCTACCGCACCTGCTGCACCTGTTGTCATAAATATATGCTCTGCTGTGTAATTCATGCCATAGGTCTTGTTCAAATATTGTGCCAGTCTCTCTCTTACATAGGGGATTCCCTGTGACTGGCTGTAACCATGAAGTTCCATGGGATTTCTCGTTTGCAGCAGTTCTATCATCTTATCTGTAAATACCTGTGGTACAGGTACGGAAGGATTGCCCAGACTATAATCAAATACATTCTCATAACCAATTTCTGCTCCGCGTTTGGTCGCCCATGCAGACATCTCTCTAATAACGGATTTGCCGCTTAACATTGCTTTGTAATCTTCTGATACCACTTTTTGCCCTCCTTGTAATTGTTGGTTCTAGTTGGGGTATTGCGAAACGGGGGGGAAGAATGGGACGAAGTGTGCAGCTTTAACAATGCACCGCAGGCCCGCTCTCGCTACGCTGCCTCTCGTAGCGGTACATAAGTGTGCATGCGCCTGTGGCTTTGCGCACTAAGTACCGACGGCTGCAGAGTGCCTGCTTATGCATTTGTTAAAGCTGTACACTTCTGTATCCATAATGGGCGTTTCGCAATTTTCTGCTAGTTATAATTAATGCGATGTTTCCGAATTGGGAAGGATTTCGCAAATGCACCACAGACCCGCTCTCGCTACGCTGCCTCTCGTAACGGTACATAAGTGTGCATGCGCCTGCGGCTTTGCGCACTAAGTACCGACGGATGCAGAGTGTCTGTTTATGCATTTGAAAAATCCACCCAATTCTGCTTACCGGATTTATTATAGCATCGGGGGTATGTCATGTCAAAAGAGAGCTAATTTCTCAGCTCTCTTTTATTGGACGGGTTACAGTTCGCGTTGCTCACGTAACAATTGGGCTTATTTGCTTGTTAGGTTTCACATTGCTTATGTAACTAATTGTATTATATAGTTATAATTCTAAATATTCATGCTGTCTATTTCTAAACATTACTTAAACTGTCATCAATAAATAACCATTCACTATTTCAGTTTAGGCAATAGTTGAGGCGATAAGGGTCATTTTACCTTGCAGGTCTACTTTGCCATAGCCGCTTGGGAGGATGAAGTGATCGCCTTTTTTGATCATTTGTCCATTAATGAGTCCGTCGCCATCGATGACGCTCATGATTAAGAATGGATAATCCTGTGTGATGGTAAGTGGTGCATCTACATCAATTTTCCATACTTTGTAATAATCGCAGGCGATCAACAGTTTCATCGGGGTAGACATTGCTTCTATCTTCTCTGCGGAGAGGATGCTGTCTTCTACAGATTTAGCCGGAACGGTGATAACATCAATGCTCTTATCCACATGAAGCTCTCTGGGTTTGCCGTTGGAGAGTCTGTCGTAGTCGTAGACACGGTAGGTAATATCGGAGTTCTGCTGTGTCTCCAGAATCTGAATACCACCTTTGATCGCATGAACTGTACCAGGGTCAATCTGGATAAAATCGCCTTTCTTAACAGGTACCTGTCTGATGAACTCATTCCATCTGCCTTCATGGATCATGGAACTTAATTCTTCTTTTGTTTTGGCATTGTGTCCGATAACCAGAGTAGCTCCTTTGGGTGCATCGAGGATATACCAGCATTCTGTCTTACCGAGGGAACCATTCTCATTCTTAGCTGCATAAGTATTATCAGGATGTACCTGTATGCTTAAATCAGCCTTGGCATCAATGATCTTGATGAGAAGTGGGAATCTGTCGTTATCCACATTCCCAAACAATTCCGGCTCTTCTGTCCACAACTGACTGAGAGTTTTACCTGCATAAGTGCCTTCCTTGATCGTGCAGTCTCCGTTTGGATGTGCGCTGACTGACCAGCACTCACCGGTATTATTACCCGGAATATCATAATGCCACTCGGTTTCCAACTTGTTACCGCCCCATATCATTTGCTTGAATACAGGGTTCATATAGATAATTTCTTTTTTATTCATATTAATACTTAGATTCCTTCCATTTGTATCCATAACCTGTTGATACCAGTATGCAGAATCTTTTGCAATTCTTTTCTGTGTCGGATAGTCTACATATATCAGACCAAAACGTTCACTGTAGCCCTTATCCCATTCAAAATTATCCAGAAAAGTCCACAGGAAATATCCTCTGACGTCCACTCCTTCATCTACAGCTTTCTGAAGACAGGATATATATTTATCCAGAAAATCAATTCTGTTACTGTCATGTACTCTGCCGTCTGCCGCTATCTGGTCGTGGCATGCCATACCATTCTCCGTAATATAAATAGGGAGATGATATCTCTCATACAAGAAACGCACACCCCAGTAGAGACACTCTGGTGTTACAGGCCAGTTTGTTGCTGTTTTCGGAAAGCCTTCTGTACGGTCTACATATTCAGGCTTACCACCTTTACCCGCACGGATCCAATAACCATTATAGATATTCTGTCCCATGAAATCCAAAGGCTGATGGATCAGTTCCATATCTTCTTTCGTGATCGCAGGCAGATATTCTTTGAACTTCTCCAATCCTTCCTTAGGATATTCTCCCAAAAAGACAGGGTCATTGAACCATGCCACATTCCATGTCCAATTGTCAAGCGGCTGGTCAAAGCCAAAATAAATGCTTCTTGCAGCCTCGATATCTTCTGCACTCTCTGTATATGGATATGCCACACCACAAGTAGGTGCATATCCTACTTTTATCGGCTGTTTTGCATATTTACGCAGCATCTGTACTGCTCTTCCATGTGCTCTCAATGCATTATGAGCAATCTGGAATACATCTTTTACCGGCAATTTCAGTCCAGGCGCATGGATACCGCTCAGATGACCGATTCCAACAAAACACTCCGGCTCATTTAATGTGATAAAGTACTCCGCAAGGTCTGAGAAATTCTCTGCAACAACTTTTGCATATTCACCGAACCACTCTATCACTTCCTCATTGAGCCACCCGCCTCTGTCCTGCAAAGCCTGTGGAAACTCCCAATGGTACATGGTCACATAAGGCTCTATGCCATTTTTCTTCATTTCCTTTATCATGTCACGATACAGGGCGATTGCCTTTTCATTGACTTTCCCGGTTCCTTCCGGCAGTATCCTCGACCAGTTAAGAGAAAAGCGATACGCTTTTACTCCTAACAGACGCATCATGGCAAAGTCCTCTTTATAACGATGCATATGATCACACGCTACATCTGCATTCTGGCCATCATAAATCCTGCCCTGTTCAGCAAAAGTATCCCATATGTTCTTACCTCTGCCATCCTGCGGATCTGTACCCTCTATCTGATATGCGCTACTGGCAACACCCCATACAAAATTCTCTGGAAACATAAGTTACCTCCTGTTTATGAATTGCAAAATGTGTTCAAATTTAATTTTAATTACATAAGTGTCCTGATAAATTCACTAAGCACCTTTGCTGCCCTTTGGTGACTCAGGTATCCGGGATGCTGTCTGGATCCTGTACTGTCAGTATCCGTGTCCGGGAGTTGCAAATAACTTACCTTCCCATCCTGCGCCTCATCTACATATTCATAGACCGCCTGACAGATAGGCTTCTGGAATGGAATGCCAAGCATACCATAGCACCAGATGATCTGTGCTTTCGGATTACACTCTCTTAATGTATACAGGAAATCCTTCACAGTTTTTCTAAAATAAGCAACGTCTTCTTCCCTATATGAACCATCGGGATTCTTATGCATCTTATGACGCTCTCCCGTCTCATCATCTACCCATTCAGGCTGATCAAAAGCACTGGCATCATTCGTTCCCAGGTTCACTACGATGACATCCGGCTGCCAACTGGCAAAATCAAAATTCTCATTGCCGCCAAGGTCTGCGTTCATATCACTCTGCATCAACCCACATATCTGTCCGTAATACTTGGGAAGTGCACCATTGGGATTGTTATCCCAAGTATTGCATACACCCCAGCCACTTTGGGAAAAGACACGGTATTCCGCATCCAGTTCCTTTGCAGTCAGATAAGCATAATCACGCAAAGAAGAGAAGAACATGGGTATCCAGTCCTCCTCTTGTCTTGCACCAAAGGTTCCTTCACCAGAGGTAATACTGTCACCGATAAATTCAAGCTTCAGTGCTTTATCCTCCACAGGATAAAAAACACCATCATACCGCAGGGCATGAATATGAATGTAGGATACGGGATCTGCACTCATTGCCTGCAGATCCTTATAAAATCTTACATTCTTTACCTTATCAGGATTCATTCCTCTGAAAAGGGGAATCCAGTACCGTCCGGCAGTCAGCATCTGTCTGCCTATCCAGTCACCATTTACGGTATAACTGAACCATGGCTCATAGATCTCATAGGTAACTTCTACCTCCACCCACAATTCAGAACCTGATACATTGCACTCAAACCCACTGGCAGTCCAGAATAATGTCAACGGATCACGCCGATTCGTTGTCCTGCCATGTACCTTAAGTTCCTTGATGTCTTTTACTGCCGTTTCCATATGTACTTTCCCCCATTATTCACCATTTCAGCATTTGCACATATCAAGTTTGTGTCAAGTATATGCAGACACAAATCTCGTGTGTGAAAAAACTACCATATATGGTTTTTTCATACTATCTTCTGCCGATCTCCTTATCGGATTCGGACAGCTTGCTGTTACTCTTGATATAATCTACAATATCATCAATTTCTGTAAATGCAAGCCCTACATAGCTGTCAGCAGCGCCATAGTAAATAGCAATCCTTCCGGTTTCGGCATCATGGATAGTTGCACAAGGGAAGCAAACGTTAGGAACAAAGCCTCTCTCCTCGTACCATTCTTCCGGTGTGAGAATGAAATTCTCGCATCTGTATTTTACAATAGAAGGATTATCAATATCCAGAATAGCTCCACCAATGCTGTATACATAACCGTTGCAGGTTCCGCTTACACCGTGATAGAACAGTAACCAGCCTTCGCTTGTTTCGATAGGAGCAGCACCGCCACCGATCTTAAGTGACTGCCACCACTCATTTCCTTTACCCATAACATGTCTGTGCTTGCCCCAGAATGTCATGTCAGGACTTTCACTTACAAAAATATCACCAAAAGGTGTATGACCACTATCAGAAGGACGGCTGAGCATTACAAAATTGCCGTTGATCTTTCTCGGGAAAAGAACTGCGTTTCTGTTAAACGGCAGGAACGGATTTTCAATTCTTGTAAATGTCTTGAAATCAGTGGTCTTAGCCATACCGATTGCTGCTCCGTAGAAATCACCACACCAGATGATGTAATAGGTATCTTCTACTTTTACCAAACGAGGATCATAAGCATATACCGGCATAAATGGCTTGCCGTCCTCATCTACGAAATTAATCTTGTTTTCATCAAAATTCCAGTGTATTGCATCCTTGCTGTGTCCCATATAGATATAAGGGATTCCATTAGTCTGCTCACCACGGAATACACCGATGAACTCATCACCGTAAGGAATAACTGCACTGTTAAAGATTCTTGCAACACCCTTTAACGGATTTCTTCCAATGATAGGGTTCTCTTTATATCTCCAGATAGGAGCTCCCTTGAATTCTTCTGCCGGCTTTTCCTGCCAAGGCATATTTTTAACTGCTGGTGCGTTGTATATTTTTACTTTGCTCATAATGTTTTCCTTTCTACTAATAGGTTGTAATAGGTAATTGCAAAACGTGTATCATGAATGGGACGAATTGTCTGGCTTTAACAATGCAACACAGGCACGCTCTCGCTACCTGCAGCTCATAGCAGTACATAAGGCGCTAAAATACAGCGCCTAAGTACTGATGGCTGCACAGTACCTGCTTATGCATTTATTAAAGCTGTACAATTCTGCATACTGAAAAGTGCGTTTTGCAAGCGCCTATATAGGTTATCATTTTAAGGTTGGAGAATTATGCTGCATAATTCGACGTAACCTAAAGAATTTTTATTAATGTGAAGCAATAACAGATACTAAATAAAACGGTACTTTGTCATTTTCATGAGTTTCGATCAGCTCTATCTTGACCGTATGCTTACCGTAAGGTAAATGCTCTGCCAATGTATCCAGATGAAGGCTGTCACCCCAGGTTTCCTCGAAATTGCCATCGAGGAGCAGGGCATGTTCCTCATCTCCATCTACGATGGCTTTTGCAATCGGAGTAGGCTGTACCACTGATTTGCGATACTGTACAGCCAGACAGCTTCCCTCTACCTCGAATGTGATACTTGCTCCCCTCTTAGATGCCGTCCATCCCTTGCGGAATATCTCACGGATATCATCCTGTGGAGTATCATCTCTGACAAAACCATCTGTAACAGGTTCGTAATTATCATTCTGCCAGCGTGTAGAATGCTCATATGCATTCTCTGTAATTGGTGCCGGCATATCATTGTCGCGCGCTCTCTCGTGCTCCAGATTGGCATATACCAACTCCAGAAAATGAATAATTACGTCTGCCATCATATGGTGTCCAAGATCATTCGGGTGCAAATCATCCTGTGTTATCTCTCGATTAGCAATTGAACCATCAGCTACTTTAGAATAAATGGTAGGTTTCATGCTTACGCATGGAATCTGATACGCCTTACC
The DNA here is from genome assembly GCA_964422225.1 of uncultured Roseburia sp. Lineage (GTDB taxonomy): Bacteria > Bacillota > Clostridia > Lachnospirales > Lachnospiraceae > COE1. The sequence goes on along the minus strand of CAYRAW010000004.1, from coordinate 16,719 downwards.
AATACGATTATGCTGTGCCTGAGCATTACATCCATCATCATAGCGTACACTGTTTACGATCAGAATAGCAGGTTTGCTCTCATCGGAATAGATATGTCTGATCAAGCCTTCATAAGTCTCAAGGAAATGTGCATTATCATCATCATTGACACTGAATTCAACTACTGTGAAATCAATATGATGAGATAGCAGATCACTGTCTGCTCTCGCTACGCCAAACTGTGATGTCGTACCACCGATACCTGCATTTACATATGTGACACTTGTGTCAGGAAACTGTTTTTTCCACCACTCGTACACCAGATATGCATAACAGGTTTCAGGTGTCGAGGACAGGCAGCCCTGTGTAATAGAACCGCCCAGAAATCCTACTGTAATAGGCTCTCCCCTCTTTGCTTTTCTCATAACCTGTTTGATTCGATACCAGTTTCCACAATTAACGATCCCCAGATGATTATCAATCAGTTTATCAGCCATCTTTCCTGCGCTCCTGTTCTCATTATTTGTTTAAAAACTCAAGGTTTTTCTTAATAAAATCACATCTCTGCTCCACACACTTAACGCTGCGAAGAGGATCTGTCGGTGTATTAAATACATAATCCATCAATTTATCAATGGTAGTCGTTGCAACATGAAGTCTTGTATCGCTGGAAGCATAGTAGATGTAAACATCTCCGTTATCTCTTGCAATTGCACCGTTTGTAAATACTACATTGGATACATCTCCGACTCTCTCTTCTCCAAGAGGAGCGATCAGGAATCCACCCGGCTCAGCAATGACCTTGGTAGGATCTTCAAGGCTTGTGGCAAATGCATATACCACATAACGAAGTCCTGCTGCTGTGTTACGAACACCATGGGCAATATGAATCCATCCCTTAGGAGTCTTGATAGGAACCGCACCTGCACCATTCTTGGCTTCTGTGATCGTGTGATACTTTCTCTTGCTTGTAATGATCTCTTCATCAATGACTGCATGTGTGATATCATCGCAGAGTCCGAATCCGATTCCTCCGCCACTTCCTGTATCGATAAAATCATCCATAGGTCTTGTATAGAAAGCATACTTGCCATTTACGAACTCTGGATGAAGTACGACGTTACGCTGCTGAGGAGAATTCAAAGTTTTGAGGTTATCCAATCTCTCCCACTTCTTTAAATCCTTTGTTCTGACAATACCTGCTGCTGCAACTGCTGCTGAGAGATCATTTATGCTGTTATCCTTGCTTTCTGAGCAAAATACACCATAGATGTAACCATCCTCATGTTTTGTCAGACGCATATCATATACGTTAGTCTCTTCCGGGCATACATCATCTAACAGAATCGGATAATCCCAGAAACGGAATCCATCAATACCATTGTCACTCTCTGCTACTGCAAAGAAAGACTTTCTGTCATTACCTTCTACACGGGCTACCAGATAGAACTTGCCATTCAATTCAATAGCGCCTGAGTTAAATACTGCATTTACGCCCAGTCTCTCCATAAAATATGGGTTGGTCTTTGGATTCAGATCAAATTTCCAGAAAGGTGGAATATAATCCCTTGTAAGAACCGGATATTTATAACGGTCATAAATACCATTATAAAAGTCTGTCTTTTCATTTTTACGTGTTACGACTGCTTCGTAACGTTCCATGATTTCCTTATATTTCTCCTGAAACATCAACATTTCCTCCGTTTTATTTTGCTTCCTGTAAACGTTTGATTACTTCAAAACACATTCTGCCATTATGATAAGGACATTTCCACGGCTCTACAATAGGTCTGTCTGTGTACGGTTCGCCATTTTCATTTACAAGCCAGTACCACTCTCTGCCAGCTTCGTAACCATCTCTGTGGTCGATCACATATTTCTTAATGAACTCCCATTCTGCATCTGCAGCCTTGAGATATTTCTGACCTTCGATCGTACTCTTACTGCACTTGGAAGCTGCATTTAAGAAACCTACTACAGTTTCTGCCTGTACCCACCATACACGGTTGGTATCTACAACACCCTTATCACATTCATTTGCCATGGAGTGACCATTAAAAGCCACCTCATATACCTGTCTTGCAAGATCAAGGGTGATTGGTGTCATCTTATCAGCATATGCCTTTTCTCCAATGACTTCAACACTTCTGTCTACCAGCCATGCTGTCTCAATGTCATGTCCATAGGAATGCAGATCGATGATGCTGTTCCACTTATCATCAAAGAATACTTCCTGTCTGTGAAGCTTTGGATTATAAATCTTACCGGCGATAAGATCCATCATCCACATCAGATGCTCTTTCACTTCCTGTTTATGATCTACACGATAAAGCTCTGTATATGCTTCAAATACATGAAGCAGAGTATTCATAGTCTTCATTGCCATGACACCATTCTCTGAAAGTTTATCGTTATCAATTTCATGAAAAGTTTCATCAAAAGCTTCTTTATATCCTAACTCATCACGCATCTTATTCTCGATCAGATCATAGAGCTGATAAGCCATGTCGAGTGCTTCCCTGTCTCCACTCGCTTCATAATAAGAAGAAAGCGCATAAATTGAAAAAGCCTGATTGTATGTATGTTTGATCGTTTCTTCCGGTGTTCCATCATACTTTACGGACCAGAACACACCGCCATTTACTTTATCCCAGCAATGTTCTTTTAAGAATCCAAATCCATGACGGGCCTCGTCTAACAGACTCTCATCCTTTAATAAGGTATAGGCATTGGCAAAGAACCATGTGATCCTGCTGTTAAGAATGCAGCCTTTTACTGCTTTCTTACCTACCTTATGTTCAAAATCCATCCATCCGTAGTATCCACCATTTTCATCATCCCTTAAATGTTTCCAGAAAGGGATGATATCTTTTGTCAGATGTTCTCTGATTTCTTCTGCTCTCATTTCTCTCCCACCTTTTTAAGCTTAACCCTTTACAGCACCGGCTGTTAAGCCACTGTAGATCTGTTTCTGGAAAATCAGGAATACGATCAATGCCGGAATCAAACTGATAATAACACCTGCACAGATCAGGTTATATTTACTTCCCAGAGGTCCAACGAAAGTATACAGGGAAATTGCAATTGTTTTTAACTTAGGATCGCTTAAATAAAGGCTGGCATTATAGTATTCGTTATAAGTACCTACGCCCTTTAAGATCATAACTGTTACAATAGCCGGCTTCAGCAGAGGGAACAGGATCCTAAAGAAAATTGTATAGTAGGATGCACCATCCATATATGCTGATTCATCCAGAGAAGTTGGAATGTTCTCAAAAAACTGAATAAAAATATAAATGGAAATTACATCTGTACCCATGGAAAGAATAATATAACCATATAAATGATTGATAAATCCAATCTGATACATTAACTGGTAAGTTGCAACCTGCATTGCAATACCAGGAAGTAATGTAGCAAACAGGAACAGGTTACGGATCAGTCCGTTTCCAGGGAATGTGAATCTGTTCAGTACATACGCCAACATGGAACCTACCATGACAGAACCAAATACAACAAATACCAATACGATAAAGGAATTTAAGAATGCTCTGCCCATGTTTGCCTTGTTGAATGCCTGGACAAAGTTATCAAAATTCAACCAGCTCTCCGGCAATGTCATAACGTTGGTATTCTGGTATTCTGTTTCTGTTTTAAATGCTGTGATAACACAGGATACTACCGGAAGCAGTGCTACAAAGGAGAAGAATATTAATGAAAAATATTCAACAAATATCCATAAATAATGTTTAAATTTCTGGCTGAATGTCATGATTTTGACGCCTCCTTTGCTCTGATACGTGCAAGCTTCTTTTCTCTTCTGGCACCTGCATTCTTATCTTCATCTGCCGCATCTTTAAATACATATTTGAAGAAAAGATTCTGCAGTACTGTTACGATCATAATAATAACCAATAATACGATAGCCATAGCAGATGCAAGACCTACCTTCTGGCTTGTATGTGCAATTTCATGCATCTTTACAAAGTATGTAGCAGTTCCGTTCGCACCACCTGACATAACAACATAAGGAGGTTCGAATGCACTCAGGGAACCTGAAATTGACATAATAAGATTTAACATAACGATTGTTTTAATACTTGGAAGCATAATATATTTAAACTGCTGCCATTTATTTGCACCGTCTAACATGGCTGCTTCATATAACTCAGAATCAACAGACATCATAGCACCTACAAAAAGTACCATATTCTGTCCGAAATATTTCCACACACTGGTTGCAACCAGGGAGAAATTGTTGATACTGGTATCTTTGAGCCAGTACGGAAGATTTTCCTGATTAAAGCCTATCCAGCCAAGCACCGTATCCAATACGAAGCCCCTGGTATAGAAGAATTTAAAAATAAAACCAATAGCAATACCATTGATCAAGAATGGGAAGAACATACATCCTTTAAAGAAATCTCCTCCCTTTACCTTAAAGCTGAGAATTGTTGCCAAATATAATGCCAAGGCAAGCTGGATCACAGCACCACCCATATAATATAAGGACAACCATAATGACCGGAAACAGTCATCTCTTGTAAAGACCTCTTTATAATTCTTCAATCCAACAAACTGTCTTGTTCCTACATATTTCATCTTATAGAAGCTGAACTTGAACATTTCCGCAAAGGGATAGTAGGTAAACAAAAGTAATAATGTTAATGGAACCAGCATGAACAGAACAATAATGATTGCCTGCTGTCCTTTTCTGCTTCTCACCCACTTATGTAAATTAAATGGTTTTTTCGTCTGGGATGATGCCATAGCGCAACCTCCTCCTTTTCTCTCCTCAAAAACATGAACGTAACATGAAGTTACTGATTAAAACAGAGCCGGGAGCATGTACCCCCCGGCTCATGATCAGGGGAAATTATATATAAGGGCTTTCCCCTTTGCTGCCTGTAAAGATTAGTATTTTACTTCAATTCCAAGGGAATCCTGAGCATCGTTCCACTTCTGTGTCCACTCAGCCATGATATCATCGAAGGAACCTCCGTTAGCTGCTTCTTCTACGATCTGCTGAACTTTTAAGTCACCGCCTGCATTGAAGTTCAACTCAGATTCAGCGTTCATTTCGTTCATCAGGTCTTCTTCGCCGTCTAATGCTGTTACATTAGATACAACTTCTACATTATCAAATACGAAAGATGTAGGAGCTGTCTTGGAGATAGGATAGCCACCTTCAAGATCACACCAGCCGGATTCTTCAACCATCCACTTGATGAATACCATAGCTGCTGTCTTGTTCTCATCAGAGGCATGTACATTGATACCGTAGCAGTAGTCAGGACCTGCTGTTGTATACTGCTTTCCATCAATTGTCATAGGGAATGGCATATATCCGATATCATCTGCATTGTCGCCGGCAGCCTTCATCTGTGCTACTGCCCATGAGCCAAGTACCATAGTACCGATCTCACCGTTGTTGATCATAGGTTTGCAGCCTTCCCAGTCTGTTGTAGAGTAGTCATCCTCTGTTAATCCGTTTGCAACTGCATCGAAGAGGATCTTGTAAAGTGCGTAAGCACCTGTTCCATCACCGTTATCCTTGAAAGGTTCTGCAGTATGAACAAATTTCTGATTTAACCATGTCTCATCACCTGTTGTGATAGCTCCAAGGTAAGCATCCCACTGACCGCCCATTGTCCAGCCTGCTGCATAGTTGGTATACAGAGGAATTGCATCTGTATTATCCTTGATCAACTGTAAGTCAGCGATGAACTCATCCGGAGTCTTAGGAAGTTCTGTGATACCAGCCTGTTCAAATACAGCCTTGTTGTAAAGAATACCCTGTGCATTTCCCATGTAACCTACGCCGTAGCAAAGTCCATCAGCTTTCCACTGATCAGCGAAGTTAACAAGTTCAGACATCTCATCTACTGTTCCATAAGGATAGAAGTATGTAGACAGATCCTTTGCATCTACAGAAGGGATGAACATGATGTCGCCCCAGTCTTCTGTAGGAAGACGAAGCAGAGCTGTTTCTGCATAATCTGTGATACCTTCTGTTGTTACTGTAATGTTAGGATATACCTTGTTGAACTCCTCAACTAATTTAGCCATTGTGCCATCTTCTTCACGGTCTGTCTTATGATGCATGAAGCTGATAGAAGCTGTAAGATCTGTGTAGTCCTCACCTAATTTAATAGATGCGTATGTAGGAACACCAGATTCCTCTGTGCCGGCAGCTTCTGTTGCTGCTGCTGTAGTAGAAGCGCTGTCTGTTGTAGCTGCATCTGCTGCAGGTGTTTCTGTGTTGGTAGATTCACTGCTGCCGCATGCTGCTAAAGACATAGTCATAACGGCTGCCATACCCAATGCTGTTAATTTTCTTAACTTCATTTTTGTTTCCTCCCTTTTTAATTCGTTTTTAAGTTAGTTGTTTAACTTGTTTTTAGCCTACTACTAAATCAGCTTTAAGTCAACAGTATTTCAGGAGAAACTACACACTTTTTCCCATTTTCACAAGTTTCCCGTTTCTTTTTTGTGCACTTTTTACCCGTTTTAAATTGATAGTACTTTTGTACGACTTTGTTTTTTAGTTAATTGTTTCTCTATACTTTATTTATCGCAATTTTCTATGGCTGTTTTTATACAGCTGATTTTTAGCCTTTTTTAATTTACATAATCAAAAAATGACGCCTTCTCTCATCGAAAAGACGCCATTTTTAAGCATCATTTATTGTTCTATTTTCCTTGCTGAACTGCGTTCAATTAATCTTCCCGGAACAATATGAAGATTCTCCGCATATGTGGAATTCTCCATTTTACGGATCAGACACTGCAATGCGATCTTGGACATTTCACCCATATCTACTGCATATGTAGTAATTCCGGAATCGCCAAACTCAGGATACAGATAATCATCATATCCTACTACCGATACATCCTCCGGGACACGATATCCATGTTCCTCAAGTGACTTGATCAACGCATATGCCGTAACATCATTATTGCAGACAAATGCAGTCGGCATATCCTTTGGCAGTACAAACTTATATTCCAGACCAATTCTGCCGTCCTTATCTCTATCCTTGATGATCCAGTCCTCACGCACAGGTATCTGGTGTTCCATTAAGGCTTTGCAATATCCATAATATCGATCCGTGATACTCTCTGTATACATCAGTGTACCAACATAAGCTATTTTCGTATGTCCAAGATGGAACAGATAATTCGTCATCTGATATGCACCATGGAAACTTGCCGAAACAACAGAATCCACCATTTCTTCATCGTCATCATAAAAATCCATGAATACCATTGGGAATTTCTTATATCGATAAAGCATTTTCAAATATTCCTGCCTGGGTCTGCCTATGATAATGATGCCATCTACACGTTCTTCTTCCAGAAGTTTAGGCGGCTCTAACGCTTCTTCCGCATGAGCACTTACAACTTCCAGCATTGTGAAACAACTCTTTTTTACCGCTCTGGTCGCAACTTCCTGATACATTTTCCAGTAAAAAGAGGCAAATTTGGCAAAATAATTTTCCAAACTGATAACTCCTATCGTATAGGATTTATTTTTCTTCTGTGTAGAATGGATCGGTATATAACCCATTTCATCTGCAAGGTCTTTGATTTTTGTACGCAATTCCTCACTGACGCCCTTTTGACCGGACAAAGCCTTTGAAACCGTAACTACGCTGACATTCAGTCTCTGCGCAATATCGGCAAGCTTGACTGCTTTGACCATATATCCCCCTCCCATCTTGGGTTTATTCTTTTTTAGCTAATTTTAATATAATTTAATCTCAGAGCTTTGTCAACCTATATCTTCTATTCTGCGACAAAATGCAGCAATCCAGCCTGAAAATCTCCCCAGGGATTAGCGACCTGAATGCCGGCATACATAAGGGTTTCACCGCTGTAGCAGATGTCTTCTCCTTCCAGATGATATATCGTTTCAGGATTTAATCCTTTTAACTTGATATTTCTGGACTTAAAATTGGCACGATTTAACACCTGTACAAATATAACCAGCACCTCTTTTTTATCCTCACTGACTACTTCCCAACAGTCATACTTATGATTCTGTGAATAAGAAGCAATTCTGTAATAATCCCCCTGTCTTACCAGATCATTGTATTTATGGTACATTGCTACCTGTTGCGGGATCATATCACGTTCTTCCTTTGCAATCCTGGTGACATCCAGTTCATATCCAAAGGTTCCTGCCAACGCAACAATGCCTCTTGTTTCAAAAGGTGTCACTCTGCCTACCGTATGGTTTGGACAGTCTGATACATGTGCGCCCATTGTTGATAATGGATAGATCAGGGCAGTACCTTCCTGGATTTCCAGACGTTCAATGGCATCTGTGTCATCAGAGCACCATATCTGCGGACTGAAGTAAAGCATACCCGGATCAAAACGTGCGCCGCCGCCTGAACAGTTCTCCAGTAAAAGATGCGGGAACTCTCTGGTAAGTCGATCCTGTAACTCATAAACAGCCAGTACGTATCTATGGTACAGCTCTCCCTGTCTGTCTGCCGGCAATTCAATGCTTCCGATATCTGTAAGCTGACGGTTCATATCCCATTTCACATACTCAATATTGGCACTTCTGAGTATCCTGGCCACAGACTCATATACATAGTCCACAACTTCACGTCTGGACAGATCCAGCACGTACTGTTGTCTGGACTCTGTAGCTACTCTGCCCGGAATTGCGATCGCCCAGTCAGGATGTGCCCGATACAGGTCTGAATCCGGTGAGATCATTTCCGGCTCAAACCAGATACCAAACTTCATGCCAAGTTTATTCACTTCATCTACCAGATATTTTAATCCTCCCGGCAGCTTCTCTTCGTTTACTACCCAGTCACCCAACGCACAGTTATCACTGCTTCTTTTGCCAAACCAGCCATCATCCATAACCAGCATCTCGATACCAAGTCCCGAAGCTTCCTTCGCGATACTAAGAAGTTTCTCTGTCGTAAAGTTAAAATACGTTGCCTCCCAGTTATTGATCAGAATAGGGCGCTTCTTATCCTTGTATTCTCCACGGATAAGATGATTCTTATACAGGTGGTGGAAAGCTGTCGTCATGCCATCCAGTCCCTGTGCAGAATATACCATAACTACCTCCGGTGCCTGAAAGCTTTCACCCGACTCCAGCTTCCAGCAGAAATTCTCCGGATGGATTCCCATAGACATACGCACACTGTCAAACTGTGAAACCTCAGCCTGTGCGCGGAAATTACCGGAATATACAAAGTTCATGGCATAAACTTCGCCTGTCTCCTGTGTGGTATTCTTCGTTACCAGCGCCAGGAATGGATGATCCTGATGACTGGACTCACCACGGAAAGAGCTGACATTCTGAATACCATAGCCTAGAGTTTTCCTCTGCATATGACGTTCTCTTGCCCAGCTTCCATGCAGGCTGATCATATCGTAGTCCTCATTATCCATGTCCAGGCATGCTGAAAATACCTTCGTCAGGTAGAAAGCCTGCTCTCCATCATTTACGACTTTCACGCTTCTGGTTATGACATCTGTGTCATTAAATGCCGTATAGTATAATAATACCTTCATGCCAACATGCTTATCTACACAGGTAAGCTCCAGCGTAGCAGCAGCTTCTTTGTCTGCAAAAGTTGCTGGCAGCCCTTCTAATTCAGGTTTTCCTTCAAAGATTCTGTGAGATACATAAGAAAGGCTGCATCCTGCATGACCTCCCAGTGTTTTCACTGACAGACAGCTTTCTCTGTAATCTCCTAATCCTGCTGTTGGATATTCAAATGGAAAACAGTCATAGAAAGAGCAGCGTTCTCTGTTATTCTGGCTTGGTACAAATGGCGGTTCCTGTGTACGCATGCGGTAGCCAATGTCATGTCCCTGTAATCTTTTGCCATAATATATATGTCCGATGAAATTTTCTTCATCAACAATGCCTAACAGGTAGCTGGTGTTTGGTGTGTCTAATTTAAAGATTCTTTCTTTTTCAAAATATGTAATATGCATGAGAGACTCCTTTCAAATCTGTTTATGCATCTGTTATATCTGCATAATCCTGTGTCTGTAGATGGGCGTTTCGCGATTGCCTGCTGATCAATAGGTATCTCTTAATGAGCGTATGTGAAGACGTTTTTTTACATCTGCTGCATCTGTGAAAGTACCGTTTTGGATATCATCAGTACCAAAGCTGATAATATGTGGTCTGTCATCTGTGAGGTTGATGATGTTATCGGAGAAGATAACGTCTGCATCCTCGAAATCGACTTCTACGAATGGGGCATATACATCGCTTTGCAATGCGATACTGTAGAATCCGTCTGTTCCTGCTACTTCCGCATGAATTGCAGGTTTGGGCAGTTCTACGTGTTTATATGGCACCAGTACGTCACTTTCTGTCTGCACTCTGCCATCTTCGTAAGTGAATACAGCTTCTACGAAAACAGCTTTTTTATCATAGTAATGATGTGTTTCATCATTCACACGTTTAAACGCAGGAGATGTCAGTATCCTTGGCTGTCTCTGCACATATCCGCTGTAGTCAGCCTCCAGGACTTTGCTCACTCCAAAGGCAGGTATCTCCATGTGCTGTGTCTGTGAAGTGATCATCTGGAAATCAAATGTTTTAAGACTCATTGTTACACTCACTCCGACAGGCTGTGCTGTTTCATTCTGTACATAAGCTGCCACAGCGCTGAAATGTTCACCGCCATTGCGTTCTGCTGTATCTGCATCAGGAATCCTGACAATACTTCCGGCTATCGGTTCATAGAAGCGGCATGCCATGTAGTGCAACGCTTTCCATCTGCCATAATAATCAATACTGGACCAGGATGCTACCGGCCAGTTATCATTGATCTGCCAGTACAAAGTTCCCATACATCTGCCACGATTACGTCTCCAGTGTTCTACCCCTGATTTGATCGCCACTGCCTGCAGCACCTGTGTTACATAGAGCAGACTTTCAAAGTCCCTGGGATAACGGAAATTCTCTGCCAGATAATAGAGCATCTTGCCGTTGGCAGAATCATTTTTCTGATGACTCTCCATAACCGGTGAAAAGATATTCCGGTCCTCAGGCTGTGTGTAGGAATAGACCGTCTTGGCAGATGGGAATGACTGGAATCCAAATTCCGAACAGAATCTGAAAAAGTACTTCTGATAGTCAGAAAATGGTTTCCGACCATGCCATACATCCCAATAATGCGTATCTCCACGATTTTCATCACTGGGTTCATCAAAACATCCTCCCGAAGACGGAGAAGAAGGCCAGAAGAATGTCTCATTATCTGCCTCTTTTAACGCCTTTGGCAATATATATTCAAACTGTTTGATATAATCTGCCCTTAAATACTGACTCTGGGTCTGATAATTACCCCAATATGCCCATGCAGACTCGATCTCATTGTTGCCACACCACAACCCTAAGCTGGCATGATGACGTAAACGTTTCACATTATCTATGGTTTCAGCAATAATGCTTTCTTCAAATTCCTTCGTCACATCATATACATTGCAGGCATACATCAGATCCTGCCATACGATCAGACCATACTCATCACACAGATCATAGAACTCATCCGAAGGATAATAACCGCCACCCCATACACGCAGGCAGTTATAATGCGCCTTTACAGAGCTTTGGATCAGATATTCCATACACTCTCTGGTGATCCTGCTATAGATACAGTCTTCCGGAATATAGTCTGCTCCCATTGTAAAGAATTTCACGCCATTGATAACAAAAGCGAACTCTTCTCCCCACTGATCCTTCTCTCTGCTTACCGTAAAGGTACGCAGGCCAATGCGGTCTGTGTTCTTCTGTGCTTCTTTTCCATTGATCAGGAGTCTGACTTCCACCCGATACAAGGGCTGCTGTCCCAATCCATTTACCCACCACAACTGCGGATTACGCACGTCAAATTCCGACACATATGTCACTTCATCTTCTGTTGTCATAATATGCTTATCCAGAAGCTGTCCCTGTGGATCGTATATCAGTACTTCCATGGAAGTTTCACCGCAGTTATCCTTGCTCCTCTCCAGAACTGTCTCAACCTGCAGCATAACATGATCTTCATAATGATCCTGGTGGTATTTTACTTCCTCTATTCGTGCTGCATTATACGCCTGTAGCTCAATATCCCTGAAAATCCCGGCATCAGGAAGCTGTGCACCCCAATCCCAGCCAAACATGGAATGAGCCTTTCTGATATACTGTTCACCAAAGATCGCCCCACTGGCATCGATTGTGATCTGCTTGTTTTCCGGTGCATTTTTGATTCTGTCTTCTATATAGCGAAGCGTTGAAAGGAAATGGAAACGTATCGTATTCCTGCCTTCATGTAAATACTGTTTCACCGGTATCCGCCAGGTACGATGCATATTGTCCAAACAAATGACATTTGTGTCATTTATGTATACCTGTGCTAAGGTATCCACTCCATAACATACAAGTTCCACAACATCCTGTGCCAGAAAATCCTGTGTTGCCTCAAATTCTCTCTCAAAATCATAGTCCTGCCAGAATAATTCTCTGGCTGAATATTCATTCTCTCTGTCATAAGGATCCGGAATCGCATCTGCATCCAGTAATGCAGACAAAACTGACCCCGGAACTTTCACGGGATAAGAATCTGCAAGCCGGTATGTCTGCATATATGCACTGTCCGGTGTACGCACCGGATGCATTGTCCACACTCCATTCAATGATTGTTTCTGCATATTGATTTCCATGCCTTTCTCTATCTTTTATATTTTTTCTTATCAAGTATCGGATAAGTTGCCAACGTAACGAAAGCTATGTCCATTGACGGATCTTTGATCCTGTCTACTACAGACTTCACAAGCCGTCTGCCCAGTGCCTCTATCCTGACATCTACCGTTATGATGTCCTTTTTAAAGAAATCAGGCTCAATGGTATTATCAAAACCCGTAATCACTGTTTTTTCTGCCAGCATAGAGTCCTTACGCAGCAGAACGGTAGCTGTATATTTAGCGATATCATCATTTTCACATATAATAGCATCCGGAACAAAAGGCATCTGTTCAACTGCTTCTTCTACCATACTGTAACCAAAATATACATTATTGGAAGGTCTGGTAAAAAGCATCCTCTGGTCTGTTTCTATCCCGTATTTATTACATGCCCCGAGGAATCCAAGGAAACGTGCCTGAACCACACGGGACCCCTCTGCAAAACCAATAAATCCAAATGTCCTGCAATTTCTCTTTTCCACGCAATAACTTGTTACCTTGTTCATGGAATAAAAACTCTCCAGATTGTATACATCCCCCAATGCAATGTATTCCTGAGAATCTACCGGCGAATTGAAGAAAGTCATAGGAAGCCCTGCCCTGGCAATTCCCCGAACGAACCGTATTGGGAAAATGCATAAGAATATAATCCCCTGTACATCGTCTTCCAGCTGCTCCAAAACTTCATTTCCATCCAGATCATCTTCATTGACAATGTAGAGCTGCATACGATAACCTTCCTGTTTCGCACCATCACTGATTCCTGCCAGCGTAGTATTCCAGAACAATGACTGCCATCGATTGAACAAAACCAGAATTGTGCCTCCACCACTTCTTCTGCGTTGCTGCATAACTTCATCCAAAAGTGCATCATCTAACTTTGCATATCCCATCTGCCATGCTTTCTGAATAACTGACTGCTTTGTCTCCGGTGATACATTTCCATTACTCAAAGCTTTTGCAACTGTATTTCTGCTCAGTCCCATTTCTTTTGCTATGTCCTGTATCGTAACCCTCTTCAAGAAATCCCCTCCTCTTTTACTTACTGTAGATCATAATTTGAGTATAATAAATGCACACCACAGTGTCAATATGGTGTGCATTTATTTTACATTTATTGCGTGTTCTTTGCTATGTAAGTGCACAAAATGCACACTTATGTTAACTGGACAGTTTTCAGGAATGCGAAAGGATCTGTGCTGTCAGCATGCAGGAAATTCATCAGTAAATACGCTGCTCTAAGAGATACCTTTTCTTCCCGTAAGATACGTTGTGCCTCCTTTTTGTCAACAATAAGCACCTGTATCGTCTCCGTATCTTCCATTGCATCTTTATTGATCTGCCCACTGGCATAGCCAAATACTGCATTACAGCTTTCATCCGTGAATCCCGCTCCCATAAAGAAAGGACGCCTGTACGCTTCCTCTCCCTGTTCAAATACAGTAAGATCAAGTCCCGTTTCTTCTTTCATCTCACGAATTGCGGACTGTGCGGGTGTTTCTCCTGCATCGATAAGTCCTGCCGGCAATTCATAAAGATAGTCATCCAGGGGATAACGGTACTGACGTATCATAACGATTTTTTGCGGATCCTCTTTTAAAATTGGATAAATTACTACTCCCTCTGCATTAATATCCTTTGTATTAAGCTTAAGGTTCTTTTCTTCTTTACGTCTGGATACAAAGTAATATTCGAATGCACGTCCTGCATCTGTCAATGCATCCAGTTTGAAAAGATTTAAAAAATTATTATCAGATAATTTATGTATACTGGTATACTTTTTCACTAAATTTCACTCCTTTTATTTGACTTTTTTACACAAAAGAATTAAAATATACTTATAATAAAAAATAGAAAGGTGACACGCTATGAAGCAGATACCCGTTACCGATTTACTTCCCGGTATGGTAACCGCTGAAGACATCCTCACTTATGACCTGAAGATGATCGTCCCAAAGGGTGTCGTACTGACCGAGAATATTATATCCAGGCTGGAAGCTTATTCCGTCTATTATGTTCATATCGAAGATACCGTTATTAAGGAACTTAACGAACCCATGGTTCTGCTCAAAATGCTCAGTCCGGACGATACCCAGACAAACAAGGAACGTTTGCGTGACAGTGTACAGTTCCAGCATTTCCAACAGGATTTTAACCGATGTGCAGAACACTTCCGTGATAACCTGATGAAATCACTTTATCGCAACGAACCGTTCTATGTCAATGGACTTTTGGAAGAAACTATGCAAATAATGCATCAGGAGAACTCTTATATCAACGTATTTGATATGCTTCTGAACATGCGCAATGTTGATGACTCCGTGTATGACCACAGTCTTGACGTAGCTCTGATCTGCAATATTCTAGCAAAATGGCTTCACTTCTCTGAGACAGACCAGACAATGGTAACAGCCTGTGGTCTATTCCACGATGTGGGCAAATTCCTGCTTCCAACAGGAGTCTTAAGAAAGCCCGGCAAACTGACTAATGAAGAATTTGAAATTATTAAAACACACACCATTGAAGGTTTTCATCTACTCAATAAATATGACAATATCCCACAACCAGTCAAAAATGCAGCACTCATGCACCATGAGAAGTGTGACGGAAGTGGTTATCCCTATGGTCTGAAAGGTCCGGAAATTGACAAGTTTGCCAAGATCGTTACAATTGCAGATATCTTTGATGCCATGACAAGTGAACGTGTATACCGTAAAGCTATGTGTCCATTTTCTGTTATCAAATCCTTTGAAGATGAAGGTATTCAGAAATACGAAATGAAATACATTCTGACTTTTCTGGAGAATGTAGCCAATTCCTATCTCAATCACCGTGTCACGTTAACGAATGGCATGGAAGGCAATGTTATTTTTATTAATCAGGATGATTTCTCCAGACCAGTCATCCGCACCCTGGATGATCAGATCATTGATCTGCAGAAACAGCATTATGAGAATATCCTGCAGTTATCAAATCAGAAAAACGTTGCAATTGAAACTATTATATAAAATCGCACAGGAAATTATCCTGTGCGATTTTGTTGTATCCTATATCTCATCCAGATGATGAATAAGGCGGTAATCATTTTTGCCTGCTTCTTTCGCTTTATACAATACTTTATCTGCTTCCTTGAATAAAATAGCCATTGGAAGTTTCTGTTCTGTATAAACTGCCCCCAGACTGATGGATAATTTACGAACATTACCCTGATAAGTAAATTCACGATCCATACTGCGGACTAACTGTTCCAGTTTATTCCTCACGTCCTGCTCTGCCATGCCAATCACACATAAGGTAAACTCATCGCCACCATATCGTGCCAGCAATGCATTCTCAGCAAATATTTTCTCCATGTTACGGGCCAGAAGTATCAGTGCCTCATCACCGCCCGCATGTCCTAACGTATCATTGACTCCTTTGAAATTATCAAGATCCATCACTGCAAATGTAACTAATTCCACATCATCCAGTTCTGTATACGCCTCATCAAAATGCAATGAAAATCCATATCTGTTATACAGTCCTGTCAGTGAATCCCTCTGTGCCTGATCCGTAATTTCCAACTTCTCTTCCATTTCTTTCTGCACATTTACAAGCTTTCCAATTAAATGCACAGGTTTATGCGCACTATTGCGAAGCAGCCTTCCTATCAGGCGATACCACTGCCTGCTGTCCTCTTTATCAGTCAGCAGGAACTCCGGTGACGTCGAATTATCTTTTTCAAGTGCCTGCGTACAATATTCAACAAGTATTTTCATATCATCATTATCGCACTGTTTTGTTTCCAGATCAAACTGCTCCTGCAATCCAAATTTCCGGGCAAATTTTGTATCAAAATGAATGATACCTGATTTAAAATCATATTCAAAAATATACTCATCCACCATTGATGCCAACATCTCATAACGTTTCATATCCAGTTCATGCTTTTTGTCACTGTGACCCTTTTCCAGCATGATGATCAGGATACTTGCTATGATCAGGATAAAAATGGCGCAGATCACAGTAATGCT
>CAYRAW010000003.1:0-36078 GCA_964422225.1 uncultured Roseburia sp. | reverse complement strand
GACTGTAAATCTGCTGCAAATTGCTTCGGTGGTTCGAATCCACCTCCATCCATTAAAATTAATAACGCGGGGTGGAGCAGTCTGGAAGCTCGTCGGGCTCATAACCCGAAGGTCACAGGTTCAAATCCTGTCCCCGCTACTCAATGCCCAGATAGCTCAGTCGGTAGAGCAGAGGACTGAAAATCCTCGTGTCACTGGTTCGATTCCGGTTCTGGGCATTTTTTGTTGTTAAAAATAATGAATACATATATAAAATATAAAAAAGACACGGTTTCTCGTGTCTTTTTTTATGAATGTATGATAGAATAACTATGTATGGTTATGTGGAATAAAGGGGAACAGAAATGAAAAAAGACAACAAGTGTATGCATAAGGTTGCACTTGGCATAATCGCTATCATAAGCGTATTATTGTTGATTTATTTTACATTTTATTTTCTTTTTCAAACACACTATTTCTTTCACACAACGATTGACCAGATTGAAAGCAGTGGGCAAACGGTAGATACGATTGTAAAGGTACTGGATGATGAATTCCAAAAATATGCACTTCATGTAATAGGAAGGGAAGGTACAGAAGTGTATATAACGGCATCTGAAGTATCATTAGTTGTGGATACTCGGGATGCGATGCAGGATATACTGGAAAATCAGAATGCATGGCTGTGGCCGTTATCTATTTGGAAAAAAAATTCATATGAACTGGATCATATTGGACAATTAGATATAAATGCTATGGAAAGGGTCGTAGAAACACTGCCATTTATGCAAAGAGAAAATATGAAAAAACCTCGAAATGCATATATTGGTGAATTTCAGGAATCAGAAGGTAAATATGAACTGGTGGAAGCTTATTCGGGAACTTACTTAAGGAAGGGAAAAGTTCGTGATTGTATACAGCTTGCATTAGAGAATATGGATACTGAACTGGATCTGGAAGAGGCAGGCTGTTATATTGATCCTCCTATTACAACGAAAGATGAACAGTTACAGAATGTCTGGCAAGAACTTAATAAGGAAGTTTCATCACAGATTACATATGTATTTGGTGAAAAAGAAGAAATAGTAGATGCAAGCTTAATTCATAATTGGTTGATCCATATTAATAATACTGTATATTTAAATGAGGATGAAGTAGGTTCTTATATAAAGGAACTTGCAAAAACCTATGATACTGCGTATCGTAAACATAATTTTACAACAGCGG
This sequence comes from uncultured Roseburia sp., assembly GCA_964422225.1. Lineage (GTDB taxonomy): Bacteria > Bacillota > Clostridia > Lachnospirales > Lachnospiraceae > COE1. Next base: position 34,872 of record CAYRAW010000003.1, on the reverse strand, counting down.
AAGGTAAAGAAATCGTAATAGACAGTGGATTTTATGGTTGGCGTATGAATCGGGCAGAGGAAACACAAAAGTTGATCGATTTAATCAAACAAGGTGCAGTAGAAGAGCGGGAACCAATATATATACAAACAGCAGCAAGTCATGGTGAGCGTGATTATGGTGATACCTATGTAGAGATAAATTTATCGAAACAGCATTTATATTTCTGGGAAAAAGGAAACATAATAATAGAGAGCGATTTTGTCAGTGGAAATATGGTAAAAGGAATGGGAACGCCAGGAGGTATTTTTCCAATTACCTATAAAGAACGAAATGCAGTTTTAAAGGGAACAAATTATAGAACACCGGTATCCTATTGGATGCCTTTTAATGGAGGAATCGGCATGCATGATGCTCCATGGAGAAAGGAATTCGGTGGAACAATATATGAAACAAGAGGTTCTCATGGCTGTATTAATCTTCCTTTTGAAGTAGCAAAAGAGGTTTATGAGCATGTAGAGGCAGGGATGCCTGTTATTTGTTATTACGAACAGGGTGAATGAATATGTATGATAGTGAATTAAAAAAATATGCGGAAGATATCCTTAATTCTGCTAACTTTCAAAAAACTAAGGAGCACATCCAACATGGTAATATGACAGTAAATGAACATTGTATCAATGTTGCCAAAACAAGTCTTTTGATTAAGGAAAAACTTCATATTACCTGCAATCAGAGAGATTTAGTCAGAGGCGCGTTACTTCACGATTATTTCCTATATGATTGGCATAAAAAAGATTTAAAGAATCCGCATAAGCTTCATGGTTTCTATCATCCGGGAAGAGCCTTGCGAAATGCAAAAAAAGAATACGTTTTAACAAAAAGACAGGAAGATATTATTAAGAAGCATATGTGGCCGTTGACTGTGGTTCCGCCTATGTGCAGAGAGGCATGGATTGTTACCACTGCAGATAAATACTGTTCATTAATGGAGACTTTCAGACTTCATAAAGGTAAGATAAAAACACGTCGGGAAATTTTCAAAGTACAGAATATATAATATTTTTGAGGATACGGCTATTAATATGAATAGGGGTTGCGCAAACAAAAGTGCGTATGGTGAAAGGAATTATAAATTTATGAGAAAAACAAAAATTGTATGTACAATAGGACCAGCTTCTGAAAGTGCAGAAAGATTAGAGGAATTAATGAAGGCAGGAATGAATGTTGCCCGTTTTAATTTTTCACATGGCGATTATGAAGAGCATAGAGCAAAGTTTGAAAGAACAGTCCAGATCGCTGAGAAGTTGGGACTTCCTGTTGCTACCATGATGGATACAAAAGGGCCTGAAATCCGACTCAGGGATTTTGAGGGTGGAAAGGTATATCTGGAAGAAGGCAGTGTATTTAGTCTGACAACAGATGAAGTGATGGGAACAGCCCAGAGAGCATCTATTACTTACAAAAATCTTAGAAATGATGTGAGCATAGGTAAAACAATTCTGATAGATGACGGTTTGATCGCGTTAGAAGTAATCGATATTACAGAAACAGATATCCTATGTCAGGTTATTAATGGTGGCTACGTATCAAACCATAAAGGAATTAATGTTCCTGGTGTTGAACTAACAATGCCATATATCAGTGAAGTAGATAAACAGGACATTCTCTTTGGTATAAAGATGGGGTATGACTATATTGCGGCTTCTTTTGTTAGAAATAAAGAAGATGTAGAACAGGTTCGTAAACTCATCAAAGATAATGGCGGCAGAATGAAGATTATTTCTAAAATAGAAAATACACAGGGTTTAGAGAATCTGGATGAAATTATTGAAGTTTCTGATGGTATTATGGTTGCCAGAGGTGATATGGGCGTAGAAGTAGCGATGGAAGAAGTGCCGGTGTTCCAGAAGAGAATGATCAAAAAGGCACTGGTTCAGGGCAAAGTAGTTATTACTGCAACGCAAATGCTTGATTCCATGATAAAGAATCCAAGACCTACCAGAGCGGAAGTAACAGATGTTGCAAATGCAATTTATGATGGAACATCTGCCATTATGTTAAGCGGTGAAAGTGCTGCGGGTGCATACCCTGTAGAGGCAGTTAAAACTATGGCTAAAATTGCTGAAAGGGCAGAGAAAGATATTGATTATACGTCACGTTTCTCCAGAAGAAATGATGATGTGAAAGAAGACGTTACTGCTGCAATTTCCCATGCATGCTGTACTACTGCAATAGATCTTAAAGCTGCAGCAATTATTACAGTTACAATGTCTGGATTTACTGCAAATATGGTAGCAAGATATCAGCCAAGCTGCCCTGTTATTGGATGTGCTGTAAATAAAGAAGTATTCAGACAGTTAGGTCTGGTATGGGATGTTCAACCACTTTTGATCCATGAAGAAGAAAGTGCTGAGAAATTATTTGACAGTGCAGTAGAAGCAAGCAAAAAAGCAGGTTTGATCAAATCGGGAGACCGAGTAGTTCTGACTGCCGGGGTACCTCTTGGAATAGCAGGTAAAACGAATATGCTTCGTGTAGTAGATGTTAAGTAAAGAAGGAAAACTGACTACAGGATCATAAGGTAAGTACGAAAGGTATGTTCATTAGCATGGGTAAGATATACTGTATTATAGGTAAGAGTTCAACAGGAAAAGACACGATATATAAGAGACTGATTGAAGATGAAAAATTGGACTTGCACCGGATAGTGCCATATACGACCCGCCCTATCAGAGAGGGTGAAAAAGAAGGTGTGGAATATCATTATACGGATGAAAATACGTTACAGAAATATCGGGATGAGAACATGCTGGTAGAATGTAGAGCGTATCATACAATATATGGAATCTGGTATTATTATACAGTTCGGGATGAACAGATAGATCTGTCTTTGCATAGTTATCTGGTTCCGGGTGTATTACAGTCTTATTGTATGACAAGGGATTATTTCGGGGCAGATAAGGTTATTCCAATCTATATAGAAGTAGAAGACGGTGAGCGTCTGATGAGGGCGCTCAGCCGTGAAAGAAGCCAAAGTGTTCCTAAATACGAGGAAATGTGTCGTAGGTTTTTGGCTGATAATCAGGATTTTTCAGAGGAAAATCTAAAAAAAGCAGGAATCAAAAGAACTTTTTATAATAATGATCTGGATCAATGTATAGAAGAAATAGAGAACTATATCAGGGAAACAGAGCATAAATAATGGATGTGTTCATAAAAGGGGTGATATCGTGGATATCAAAGTAAATCAGGTAGAGCAGACAATACAGACACAACAGCAGTCTAATGTACAGCCTACAGATGATACATTTCGATTTATGTTGGCAAGTAATATAGAAGAGGCGGGACTTGCAGACAGATTGAATCTGATGATGGAGGAGATTGTCATGCAGGGAGATAAGATCGTAAAGCGCATGGATGTAAAAGATATGCGTCGTTATCGTACTTTGATCAAAGATTTCATGAACGAAATCGTAAATCGTTCCCATAAATTTTCCCGTGAAAATTTTCTGGACAGGCGAGGCAGACACAGAGTGTATGGTATTGTTCGTTTGGTAGACGAAAAGCTGGATGAACTTGCTCAGGAATTAATGAAGGAAGAAAAGGATAAAATAGCAATTCTGGCTAAAGTAGGGGAAATCAGAGGATTATTGTTAGATATTTTTACATAATACAAGAAAATGACATGTATATTATCAGGTAATAGAAAAGGCTTAGTGTGACTGAAAGGCATGGAAATTAATATGGCGCAAGAGCAACCAACAGCATGGGAATCCATTATAGGACAAAAACAGCTCACGGATAATTTAAGAAATGCATTAAAATATAATAAAATATCTCATGCCTATATGATTCAAGGGGAAAAAATGTCGGGCAAGCATATGATTGCAGATGTTTTTGCCAGAGCATTACAATGTGAAAGTGATGGTATAAGACCTTGTAATCAGTGTCGTTCCTGTAAACAGGCTATAAATAATAATCATCCTGATATTATATATGTTGAGCATGATAAACCCAATGTGATCAGCGTTGATAATGTAAGAACGCAGATTAATGGAGATATTGCAATTAAACCATACAGTGGACCATATAAAATATATATTATGGATGAGGCAGAAAAGATGAATACGCAGGCACAGAATGCCTTGCTAAAGACTTTAGAGGAGCCTACGGAATATGTCGTAATTATATTGCTTACCACAAATGTAGAAACAATGCTTCCTACAATATTGAGTCGTTGTGTTGTACTGGACATGAAGCCGGTATCGGAGGATAAAATAAAAAATTTTCTGATGGAAAAGGTAGAAATACCGGATTACCGTGCGGGAATCTGTGCTTCTTTTGCAAGGGGAAATGTAGGAAAAGCAGTTATGCTTGCTTCTAATGAAGAATTTGATAAGCTCAAGTCAGAGGTACTTGGTATCATGAAAACAATATTTGATATGGAAGTAAATCAAATGGCGGCGGCTGTAAAAAGAATCACAGAAAATAAATATGATATAAATGATTATCTGGACCTTTGTTTTATCTGGTATCGGGATGTATTGCTGTATAAAGCATGTGGAGATAACAGTCCCCTTATTTTTAAAGAGGAAAGGCTGGATATTCGGAGAGTATCCGTAAGTTATACTTATGAAGGAATTGATCGTATTATTCGTGCCATTGAACAGGCAAAAAACAGATTGAAAGCAAATGTAAATGCTGATCTGACAATAGAATTGTTATTTCTGGCAATGAAGACTGCATAAAAAATAAGAAAAATTCATGTAATGAGATGCATGTAAATCATATAGACAGAGTGAGGTTAATAGATTATGGTAAAAGTAATTGGAGTGAGATTTAGAACTGCTGGTAAAATATATTTTTTTGATCCTTTAAAATTTGAGGTAAAGAGAGGCGATCATGTTATTGTAGAAACTGCTCGTGGTATTGAATATGGTACAGTAGTTGGAGATCCTAAGGAAATAGAAGATGATAAGGTTATTCAGCCTCTTAAACCTGTACTTCGTGTGGCAACAGCCAGGGATACAGAGCAGGAGAATGCTAACAAAGTAAAAGAAAAAGAGGCATTTAAAATATGTCTTGAAAAAATTAAAAAACATAAACTGGAAATGAAATTAATAGATGCAGAATATACATTTGATAATAATAAAGTGTTATTTTATTTTACCGCAGATGGAAGAATTGATTTCAGAGAATTAGTGAAAGATCTGGCATCTGTTTTTAAGACCCGTATTGAACTTCGCCAGATTGGGGTCCGGGATGAAACCAAGATCATGGGAGGTATTGGTATCTGTGGCAGGACATTATGCTGTCATGCACATTTATCAGAGTTTGTTCCAGTATCTATTAAGATGGCAAAGGAACAGAATCTTTCATTAAATCCTACTAAAATATCAGGTATGTGTGGACGTTTGATGTGCTGCTTAAAGCATGAAGAAGAAACCTATGAATACCTGAACAGAAAATTACCTAATGTTGGAGATTATGTAACGACAGATGATGGATTAAAAGGCGAAGTACATAGTGTAAATGTATTGCGCCAGTTAGTAAAGGTCCTGATTGAAAATAATGATGAAAAGGAAATTCGTGAATATAAGGTAGAACAGCTTCGATTTAAGAAGAGACATCGTAAGGAAAAGCAGGATGATGTTACAGATGCTGAATTAAAAGAGCTTGAAAAGCTGGAAAAACAAGAGGGAAGGTCAAAGCTGGATGACAATTAAGCTTCAGGAAAATGAAAGAATTGATGATCTGGAGAGAAATGGATATCAGATCATTCAAAATCCGGATAAGTTCTGCTTTGGAATGGATGCTGTATTGTTGTCCGGTTTTGCAAAAGTAAAAGCACAGGCAAAGGTATTGGATATGGGGACCGGAACCGGGATCATTCCGATACTACTGGAGGCAAAAACGCAGGCAGCTCATTTAACAGGGCTGGAGATTCAGGAGGAGAGTGCAGATATGGCAAGGCGTAGTGTCCTTTTGAATCATCTGGAAAATAAAATTGACATAGTTACCGGCGATATCAAAGAAGCAGATTCACTTTTTAAAGCTGCTTCTTTTGACGTTATAACGTGTAATCCACCTTATATGATAGGGCAGCATGGAATAACAAATCCGGATGCGCCAAAGGCAATTGCAAGGCATGAGATTCTCTGTACTTTAGATGACGTAGTGCGCAATGCAGCAACACTGTTAAAACCGGGCGGAAATTTCTGTATGGTACACAGACCATTCAGATTGGCAGAAATCATCAGTGTTATGACTAAGTATAAGTTAGAACCTAAACGCATGCGGTTAGTATATCCTTTTATCGATAAGGAGCCTAATATGGTTCTGATTGAAGGATGTCGTGGTGGAAAACCACGTATGACAGTAGAAAAACCACTGATTGTGTATAAGGAACAGGGAAAATATACAGACGAAATATATGAGGTATATGGATATTAAGAAAAATAACAGTTTAATAAAGGTAACAATATTATTTGTGGCTGGTGCAATGTATTTTATGACAGGATGTGGAAACCATAGCCAGCAGACGATGGTAAATGTGGAGAATGAAGAATCCGCACAGGAGACATTGAAAACAGAAGATGGGGAGTTAGAAACAGAAGTGCCAAAGACCGGAGATAAGACCGGTTCAGAAACAGAAGTGCCAGAAGCAGGAGATAAGGCCGGTTCAGAAACGGAAGTGCCAAAGACCGGGGAAGAAACCGATTCAGTGTCGGATAAATCAGAAACGGGAAAAGAAGCTGAGTCTGGGGCAGATAATAAGAAAAAAACAAAACGTGTTAAGGTAAAGGGTATCTATGTAAGTGGTCCGATCGCCGGACATTCTAAAATGGATGAACTGATAGAACTAGTAGACACTACAGAACTTAATGCAATGGTCATTGATGTGAAAAATGATGATGGAAGAATTACATATCAATTAGATCAGGATACTGTAGCATCGCAAATAGGTGCAGATATAAATTATGTGCCTGATATGAATGCTTTGGTAAAACGTTGCAAGGAAAAAGATATTTACCTGATTGCCAGAATAGTTGCTTTTAAGGACCCATATCTGGCACAGCAGTGTCCTGATTATGCAGTAAAGACTAAAGATGGAGAGATATTTCGCGATAAATCGGGACTTGCATGGGTAAATCCATATAATCATGAAGTATGGGATTATTTGATCGAGGTGGCAACACAGGCTGCAAATATTGGCTTTGATGAAATACAGTTTGATTATATACGTTTTTCGACAGATCTGAAATCAGATAAGCTGGATTTTGGTCCGGAGGCAGAAAATAAGAGTAAGACAGATATTATTACCGAATTTACTCAATATGCATATAATGAACTTTCTGATCTGGGGGTATATGTGGCAGCAGATGTATATGGCACGATTATAGAAAGTAAGATAGATCAGGATATAGTAGGACAAAATTATGTGGAAATGGCATCGAATCTGGACTATATTTGTCCTATGGTATATCCTTCCCATTATGCGAACGGTGTTTATGGGATTCCCATTCCTGATGCACAGCCTTATGATACAGTCAAAGCAGCTATGCAGTCAGCAGCTAAACAGTTAAGTGTGATCCCAAAAGAGAACAGGGCAATTAACCGTGTGTGGATTCAGAGCTTTACAGCAAGTTGGGTAGATGGTCATATCAGCTATGGACCAAAACAGATCAGAGATCAGATACATGGGGCATATGATGCCGGCTTTGACGAGTGGATCCTGTGGAATGCAGCGGTAAAATATCAGAGAAATTCATTATTGACAGAGGAAGAATCTGAAGAAGAACGCTTGCAGTGGGAAGAAGAAAAAACGGTGCAGGAAGAAACAATAGAGCAGACAGACACTGCGCAACAGGAGGAAGAGGATGTCAGGTAAGTTATTTTTATGTGCAACACCGATAGGCAATCTGCAGGATATGACGCCACGCGTAATAGAGACTTTGCAGACAGTAGATATCATTGCTGCAGAAGATACAAGAAACAGTATGAAATTAATGAATCATTTTGAAATTCGTACTCCTATGACGAGCTATCATGAATATAATAAAGTAGAAAAAGCAAAATATCTGATAGAACAGCTTCAGGATGGGAAAAATATTGCATTGATAACAGATGCGGGAACTCCGGCAATATCTGATCCGGGAGAGGTTCTGGTCGCAATGTGTCATGAGGCAGGCATTACTGTAACATCACTTCCAGGTCCGGCTGCATGTATTACCGCATTAACATTATCAGGTTTAAGTACCAGAAGATTCTGCTTTGAAGGATTCCTGCCTGCTGATAAGAAGGAAAAAAAGGCAATCCTGGAAGATTTACAGAAAGAATCCCGTACGATCATTTTATATGAAGCACCACATCATCTGATCAGAACACTGGAAGAACTTTACCAGACCTTGGGTAATCGTCGTGTTACACTGTGCAGAGAGCTTACAAAAAAGTTTGAAACAATACTGCCAACAACATTGGAAAGTGCTCTGGAGATGTACAAAAGTGAGGAACCAAGAGGAGAATATGTACTGGTTCTGGAAGGTAAGAGCCTGAAAGAATTTCAGAAAGAACAGGAGGCAGACTGGCAGGCAACTTCTATAGAAGAGCATATGGCAATCTATGAGGCGCAGGGAATTGACCACAAAGAGGCAATGAAACTGGTGGCAAAGGACAGGGGAATTCCCAAAAGGGAAGTATATCAATATCTGTTAAAAACTGTTGACAAATAGAATAGGTAATAATATACTCCTATTGTTAAAGGTTAGAAAACATATACTCCATATGTTGTAAAAAGGAGATGAAAGAATGGAAAGAGTATTTGAAATCATTGAAGAACAGTTACATCTGACTGGCGTAGAGATCACAGAAGATTCATCATTTAAGGATGATTTGGGGGCTGACTCCATAGATTTGGTTGAATTGGTAATGGCATTTGAAGAAGAGTTCGGTGTAGAAGTATCTTATGAAGAATTAGAGAAGAAGGTCAAAACTGTTGGAGATGCAGTTGAGTTCTTAAGAGAACAGGGTGCAGATATCTAATTCATATGCAATATACAACCGTATATAATATACATCAGTATATAAGTAAGAAGTGATAAAGAGACTCAGATCAGGAGTCTCTTTTTTAAAGTAATTGGAGTTCGAAGGTCTAGTTATATAAAAGAGGGCATAAAGTAAAACGAAGAAATTCTTGTAGGGAGAATTCATTTATGATGAATTATCTTTGGGGTGGGATGTTATTGATAGGAATTGTATTTGGCGTAGTGAATGGAAATATGCAGGCAATTACAGATGCGATTCTTTCCTCTTCTAAAGAAGCGATTACATTATGCTTTACAATGCTTGGAATTGTATCTTTTTGGTCGGGGCTTATGGAAGTAGCAGTAGATGCAGGGATCATGAATGGTATGAGCAGGCTTTTGACTCCTGTTATGAGATTTTTGTTTCCAAAGATTCCGCAGGGGCATCCGGCATTGGTATCTATTGGCACAAATTTTGTGGCAAATATCCTGGGACTTGGCTGGGCTGCCACACCAGCGGGGTTACGTGCTATGTCAGATTTGGCACAATTGGAGAAAGAGAGAGGTTCCAATGCTACAGTAGCCAGTACAGAGATGTGTACTTTTCTTGTGATCAATATTTCTTCACTTCAGCTTATTCCTGTTAATATCATAGCCTTTCGTAGTCAGTATGGAAGTGTGAATCCCGCGGCTATCGTGGCACCTGCCATTCTTGCGACTTTAACAGGGACGCTGGTAGCTGTTATATTCTGTAAACTGGCGGCTATAAGGGATTGCAAATAGACTTCGGAATAAAAAGAGAATATACTTATACTAATAGCAGAAAGGTATAAAATATGAAGAACATACGAAAAAAATCAGCGCTGCTGATACTTACGGTATTGGGCTGTCTGAGTATGGGAATAAAAACCTGTGCGGCAGATGACCAGTGGTTTGACAGTAAGTTGGAAGAAGCAGCGCAAAATGGGAAAATATATACAGTTGCCCAGGATGGCAGTGGTGATTATAATACGATTCAGGAGGGTGTAGATGCGGTAGAGTCCGGAGATACACTTATTATTTGTCCGGGTGTCTATACCGAAAATGTAGAAATCATGGCCAAAACAGTAAATTTATTGGGCGTGGACAAGGATACCTGTATCTTGCAATACAATACAGATAAGTATGGCAAAGTTCCGTTGACAGTTGCAGCGGGAAATATCTGCAATATGACAATATGTGGAAGTGATTCTATTCAGCCGGTGGTGTTAGAAGATATGATGGAAAATGGTCCGGATAGAGATGAACCAGAATATGAATGGCAGAAGAACTATTCTGGTTATACAGTGCATATAGATCAAAACTATCTATATGGAAAAGAATTGTCTTTTGAACGATGCAGGATAGAATCCTATAACAGTTACTGTCTGGGTATTGGCAGCAGAGGCAATAGTAAGATATCCTTACAGGAGTGTGAGATACTGGCAGCAGGTGATGGAGGATGTATTTATCTGCATGATGTGGTGACTTCCGAAGTAGGTGGTAAATCCGGACTATTAATCAGAAACAGTATACTGCAGAGTAGTTTATGTCCTTATATTATGACAGTGCATGCTATGAGCAGGGATAATCAGATGTATCTTACCTTTCAGGGGGTAAAGGTATATGGTGTAGCTTATGCAGATGAAGGAGGTTATACTGCCTCTAATATGAATACCGGAACGGGAGTTGAAATGTCCAGACTGAACATTTTATCCAGAGAAGAAACCGTAGCTTATATGGATAAGGATATGTCCAGCCGGCCAGTCTTAAAAGAAGGAATTACATATATTGGAGCAAATGAGAATAATACAACACAATATTCAAAACATGTGTTTAATATATACAATGCAGATATGATGCCGGGAAATGGATGGTGCGGGCTGAGTAACACATGGCTTACACAGGATAGTTTTGGCAATACGTTACAGGATATGAATGCTCCATTACAGGAAATGATCACTGTTCCAGGTTCCGTTTTAAACGGTTGACTTCCTGGTAATGATCATAGCGGCTGATATTGAGAATCTGACCGGTTTCTAAAGTCAGTGTACGTTTATCGTATTCCGTAATATAATCTGTATTTACAAGATAAGATTTATGTACGCGTGCAAAATGATGCTTTTTGTTTTGAAGGAGTTGTTCGACTTCATCTAATTTATAATAAAAAGAATCGGAACCGTTAACAGTTACCAGATGTATTTTGCGGCCTTCTGAGTTAAAATACAGAACATCGTCAAGGGCAACTGTAGTATATTCCGGTCTGCGGTAATAAGTAAAAGAATCAACATCAGAGGTCAGCAACTGATAGGTTTTGCACAGATAATGCCATAACTGGGAACTGCATCGGTTAGGCAGAGAATAAATAGGCTGAAGGATGATATTATCTTCAAAATGAATGTAATCTGTTTTTTCGGTGACGATAGATATGAGTTTATTGTTTTTCTTTTTTAGGGAAAGAGCTGCTTCACGGGCTTTTCCGTTCTCACCATTGATATCATACAAAAGAATATCAGGGCAGAAGTTATTTTGTGTCTTATTAAGAAGTTCTTCTGTATTGGAGCAAATAAGGGTATGAAATGAAATTTTATTATATGTAAAAGTTGATTCTATTTCATGAATAATGATATCTCTTTGAGGTGCATGTTCCATGCAGAGAGCAATCTGAACCATAGGTATTACCTGCCTTTCATAATCTAATGCAGAGTATACACAAATAATAATTAGGAATAAAGTACTATTACGAATTATTTATGAAATATTACGTTCATTTTAAGAACAGGAGGTAAATATAAAATGAATCTATATGATATTATAGGTCCGGTCATGGTTGGACCATCCAGTTCACACACAGCAGGAGCAGTGAAAATCGGTTATGTTTCCCGTAAACTGATGGCACAGCCAATTGTAAAGGCACAGATTCTGTTATATGGCTCCTTTCTGGCAACAGGAAAAGGTCATGGAACGCAGATCGCAATCGTTGCCGGATTACTTGGAATGAAAACAGATGACAGCAGGATTCCGGAAAGTTTCCGACTGGCAAGGGAGGCAGGAATGGAGATCAGCTTTGGGGAAGCAGAATTAAAAGATGCACATCATAATTCTGCACAGTTGATCCTTACAGGAGCAGATGGAAAAGAACTGGAAATTGTGGGCGAATCAATAGGTGGATCGCGTATTAACATTGCAAGTATAGACGGTCTGTCAGCGAATTTTTCAGGAGATTATCCCACATTGATCGTGCATAATCTGGATCAGCCGGGACATGTGGCAGAAGTTACCAGTATGTTATCTCATAAATCGGTCAATATAGCTACAATGCAGTTATATCGTGCAGGCAGAGGTGGACATGCTGTTATGGTAATAGAATGTGATCAGGAAGTGCCAGGAGAATCTATTCAATGGCTTTCTCATTTAGAGGGAATAGAGAAAGTCACATATTATAGTCTGGAAGAAAAATAGTGTGCCTGTGATCCAAAGTTTGCAGGTTATGGAAAGGTATGGTGATCAATATGGCTTTTGCATATTTAAAAGAAATAACGGATGCAGCACAAAAAGAACAGAAGCCTTTCTGGCGGATCGTGATAGAGGATGATATGCGGGAAAGAAATGTAAGTTATGAGCAATCCTTTGAAACCATGAGGGAAATGTATCATGCAATGAAGGATGCTGATATGGCATATGACCCTGACCTGCGATCAGCAAGCGGAATGGTAGGCGGAGATGGTAAAAAGCTGGAGGAATTTCGTAAGAAAGAAAATCGGCTTATTGGTGATTTTTTAACTGAGGTCATGGAAAGGGCAGTAAAAATGGGCGAGTCAAATGCCTGTATGAAAAGGATCGTAGCTGCGCCCACAGCCGGTTCCTGTGGGGTAATTCCCGCAGTTTTGCTGACTTATGAGAAGCAGAGAAATGTTACGGAGGACAAGCTGATAGAAGCTTTATTTGTGACTGCAGGAATCGGAGAAGTCATTGCAGCCAGTGCATCTATTGCAGGAGCAGAAGGTGGATGTCAGGCCGAAATCGGTTCTGCCAGTGCTATGGCAGCAGGAGCAGTTGCCTATCTGGAGGGTGGAAAAGAAGATGAAATAGTTCATGCAGCAGCATTGGCACTTAAAAATATGTTAGGACTGACTTGTGATCCTGTGGCAGGACTTGTTGAAGTTCCCTGCGTAAAGAGAAATGTGTCCGGAGCCGTGAACGCTGTCGTTTCTTCGCAAATGGCAATAGCAGGAATCAAAAGTGCCATAGATCCTGATGAAGTTATAGATTCTATGCGCAGGATCGGTAAACTGATCCCTGCATGTTTAAGAGAGACAGGTCAGGAAGGATTGGCGATTACGCCAACAGCACAGGCTGTGGTCAGAAAACTCAAAGAGAATTAAAAGGGATAAGATAGAGAAAGTGCAGCATATACTGAAATGAGCAATATAAAGTGACAGGAGTGTCATATGCAATCTGAAATTTTGCTGCATTTATCCAATATTATAATACCGGCGCTGGTATTCTATATTATTGCAACTGGGCTTGCTGCCAGGAGAGATATTTATCATTGCTTTACCAAAGGCGCAACTGACGGAATTAAGACAGTAGCGGAGATCGCACCGACCTTGATAGGACTTATGGTAGCGGTAGGGGTACTTCGTGCTTCCGGGTTTTTGGAATATCTGGGTAATTTATTTGGCAGGTTTACAGGAGATTTTCCTCAGGAAGTAATAAGCCTTTTTATTGTAAAGATGATCTCGTCTTCTGCAGCGACAGGTCTGGCATTGGATATTTTTAAGGAATATGGAACAGATTCTTATGCAGGACTGGTAACATCTCTGGCGCTTAGTTCTACGGAGACGATTTTTTATACAATGTCGGTATATTATATGGCAATAGGAATTACAAAGACCCGCTGGACTCTTGCGGGGGCATTTCTGGCAACAGCAGCAGGACTGATAATGAGTATGCTGCTGGCAGGATGTATGTAAGTTACGGAAAGGTATGGTATCAATTAAGATGCAAAAGAATATGACAAAGGGAAATCCATTACCGATCATTTTGCAGTTTACGCTGCCTCTTTTTGTTGGTAATGTTTTTCAGCAGATATACAATGCTGTGGACTCTATGATCGTTGGCAGATTTATTGGTTCGAACGCACTTGCCGCCGTAGGTTCCACAGGAACGATCATGTTTATGGTAATAGGTGCTTCTACAGGACTTAGTACAGGATTTACTGTGCTTACTTCGCAAAGGTTTGGTATCAGTGATGAAAAAGGTACCAGACAAAGTGTAGCAAACGGTATATTGCTGTCGATACTGGTGATCATAGGAATGACTCTGGTTTCATTGTTATGTATGAAACAGGTACTTCATTTAATGAATACACCTGAAGATATCTTTGATGATGCATATAGTTATATATCCGTTATCTGCATGGGAATAGTGGCAAGTGTGGCATATAATTATTTTGCAGCATGTTTAAGGGCAATTGGTAACAGTAAAGTGCCGTTGATCACATTAGTTTTCTCTGCCTGTCTTAATGTAGTGCTTGACCTTTTCTTTATTATTGGATTGAAAATGGGTGTTGCCGGAGCCGCATGGGCAACAAATGCAGCCCAGGCTGTTTCTGCTATATTGTGTGTAATTTATATTGTGAAGAAAGAGCCTGTGCTTCGACCGGAAGCTTCACAGATCAGATTTTACAGGGATGATACACACAGACAGCTGGCCGTAGGAATTCCTATGGCATTACAGTTTGCCATTACTGCTTCTGGAACCATGATCATGCAGTCTGCGATCAATCTGTTCGGTGCAACTGCTGTAGCTTCGTTCTCTGCCGCAAGTAAGATACAGAATATGCTGACACAGGGTATGATGGCAATTGGACAAACTATGGCTACGTATTCAGGACAAAATTACGGTGCAGGTAAAGTTGACAGAATCAAAAAAGGTGTCAGAGCAGCACTGCTCATTGATGTTGTATATTCTGTTCTCGCCGGGTTACTGGCATATTTTGGATTGTCTGTATTGCTTAAGTTCTTTTTTGAGGCAGGAACAGATATGACGCAGATCATGTTTTATGCAAAACGTTACACGGTATTGTGCATTACATTTTATATTCCGCTTAGTGTCATTTTTACATATCGAAATACAATGCAGGGCTGTGGATATGGTTTTCTTCCCATGATGGGTGGGGTAGTAGAGTTAGCAGCCAGACTGGTGTGTGCACTGATATCCATGAAGGTCATGAGTTATTCTCTGGCAGTATTTTGTGATCCGGCTGCATGGCTTGCAGCAGGAATTTTTACAATGATCGCATATCTGCATGTCATAAAAAAGATAGAATTGACCGCAAAAAATCGCGTAAATGTGTAATACAATAATGTATAAATAGATAAAAATGGGCGTAAATATAGTAGTTTACGTCCTTTTTTGATAAAAATAAAGGAATCTTAGCGGAAAAATGTGCGATAAAATACCGTTGCATCATAAGACGATTTTCTAATATAATAGCAAGCGTGTTATAAAAAAATGTAACTATGAGGGTGTTATAATTGGTTACGGAATGTTGTTAACAGAAATGGAGGCATTAAGAATGGAACAGCTTTGTGGTAGTATGGCAATGATGGATAATGAAAGATTTATTCGTGTAATAGGGGATTTAATGGCACAGAATAAGGGGTTTCAGATTATGATCACTGTGCCTTCTGATAAGAATCGTGAGAACGAAAAGAAAACAGTAAATGAAGTAACACAGGAAGAGGTAACGTTAGAGAGAGATGTAACAGGAATGCTCCACAAAATCGGTGTTCCTGCACATATCAAAGGGTATCAGTACTTAAGAGAGGCTATTATCTACAGTGTAGGTGATGAGGAAATGTTAGGAGCAGTAACTAAAATACTTTATCCTGCAATTGCCAAAAGATATCATACGACATCAAGTCGTGTAGAGAGAGCAATCAGACATGCAATTGAGGTTGCATGGAACAGAGGAAGTGAGGAAGTATTGGAAGAAATATTTGGATATACGATCAGCATAGGAAGAGGAAAGCCTACAAATTCAGAATTTATAGCAATGCTTGCGGATAAAATTACATTACATAGAAAAACTGTCATGTAAAATTCGATAATAATTGCATAACAAATGGTATAAATGATTAGCTATTTCTTTTATTTATCGTTACAATAAAATCAACAGATTATAGTTGTGTAACGAAAATGGGAGGGATAGCTTTTTATGTATATTGCAACAAAGGAACAATGGGCAGACTTATACATCGAAGAATCAGCCTATTCAGGGGTAAAAAAAATTGCAGCAAAAGTGGCAGATGACCTGAGTAAGGTAACAGGACATGTGTATAAAATAGAAAATAATCAGCCGGATAACACCCGGAAGGCTCCTGTTATTATGGTGGCAACTGTTGGAAAAAGTGCATATCTGGATGCATTAGAGCAGTCCGGGGAACTTGATCTGTCAAGGATACGCGGCAAAAGGGAGGTATATGATTTCAGGATCATGGAGCCGGAAACATTACTGATCGCAGGAAGTGATAAAAGAGGTACGATCTATGGACTTTTCCATTTATCAGAAATAATAGGCGTATCACCCTGGGTCTGGTTTGCGGATGTTGTACCTGCACATAAAGATGTGATCGAACTGACACCGAAGGATAATAAGATATCCAGGGAGCCATCCGTAAAATACAGAGGATTTTTCATCAATGATGAGTGGCCATCCTTTGGCAACTGGACTTTTAAACATTTTGGCGGCTTTACTGTGCAGATGTACGACAGGGTATTTGAATTGCTGCTTCGCTTAAAGGGCAATTATTTATGGCCTGCAATGTGGACTTCTTCTTTTAGTCTGGATGGACCGGGACTGGATAATGCACTTCTGGCAGATGAGTATGGAATCGTTATGAGCAATTCCCACCATGAACCATGTCTGCGGCACAGTGAAGAATGGGATCTGGTACGTGGAGATGACAGTATCTATGGAAACGCCTGGAATTATGACAGGAATAAGGAAGGACTGACCAATTACTGGAGAGATGGTCTGAAGCGGAATGGTAAGCTGGAAAATATCATTACAATGGGAATGCGTGGAGAGCGTGACAGCGAGATATTAGGTCATAGTGCCACCCTCAAAGAAAATATAGAATATCTAAAGGAAGTTATTACCACACAAAATCAGCTCATTCGTGAATGTGTCAATGAGGATCTGGATCAGGTACCAAGAATGCTGGCTCTGTATAAAGAGGTGGAGGCATATTTCTATGGAGATGAAAAGACACAGGGTCTGAAGGACTGGAAAGAGCTGGACGGCGTGACTTTTATGCTCTGCGAGGATAACTTTGGCAATATGCGTACCCTGCCAACCAGGGAAAACAGAGATCGCAAGGGCGGCTGGGGCATGTATTATCATTTTGACTATCATGGTGATCCGGTGTCCTATGAATGGGTAAACAGTACACATCTCTCCAAGGTATGGGAGCAGATGAGCGAAGCCTATGATTATGGGATTCGTGATATCTGGGTCGTAAATGTAGGAGATCTTAAACCACAGGAGCTGCCATTGTCCTACTTCCTGGATCTGGCATATGATTTTGACCAGTGGGGAACAGCAGCACCCAATCAGACACAAAAATATACAAGAGAGTGGATCAAAACGCAGTTTGGTGCTTTTTTCTCAGAGGAAGAACAAAAAAGGATATATCAGGTGCTGGATGGATATACGAGACTTAACAGCATCCGTAAACCGGAGGCACTTTATGTAGATACCTATCATCCGGTTCATTATGGAGAGTCACAGTGGCTGCTGGATCAGAGCAAACGTATCATAGAGCTTGCTCAAGGGTTGGAGCAGAGTCTGCTGGAGCGTCTGGAGAGAGAATCCGGTCGTTCATTAAAAGAAATAAAAAATAAAGACCTGACATATGCGTCATTTTATGAATTGCTCTATTATCCGGCAGTGGCATCCATGAACCAGATACAGATGCAGTTATCCGGCGGCAGGAACCTGCTGTATGCCAGACAGGGACGGATCGAAGCAAATGAATATGCGGCAGCAGTTTTGAAATGTATTGAAAGAGAGAAAGAATTACAGCAGATATACCACAGTATTGCAGACAGTAAGTGGGATGGCATGATGATGTCAGAGCATGTAGGATTTGTCCACTGGAATGATGAAGAGTGTACTTATCCGCTGCAGTGCTACGTGACCCCGGCTAATAAACCACGCATGATCGTAGCACCTGCCTGTGGAGAAGAATATACAATGGGTGGGGACTGGACAAGAAAGACGATCTATCTGGAAGATTTCCTGAATCCAAAATGCACAGAGATCTTACTTGATATTGCAAACGGGGGAAGGGTGCCTTTTACCTATACAGCGGAATGTGATGCAGACTGGGTTGTTCTGTCCCAGACCAAAGGAGAGGTTCTGGTGACAGACAAGCTGCTCCTTACGATCGACAGAAAGAATCTGAGTGGAATCAGTGGAATACAGACAGCCCATTTGTGTATAAAAACAGATTTTGCGAAGGTCAATGTGGAAATCTCCGGCTGTGATCACAAAGAAGAGGTATTACAGGATAAACATTATGTACCTCTGACAGAGAATATCGGGCTTGCTATTGAGGCAGATGAATATACAGACAGCACAAGTACTGACAAGGGAAGCTTCCAGGTGTTAACCTCCTACGGAAAATATCATGCAGGAGTAAAGGCATATCCTGTTACGCAGGACTATACACAAGGGGCACCTTCACTGACTTATACCATGACACTGCCGCAGGATGGGGAGTACGAGATCATTTTACAGACAGCTCCACTTAGCCCGATCAGTATCGACAATCATCTGCGGATCGGTGTACAGTGGAATCAGGAGCAGACAGAGTATCCTGAAACAATAGGAAAAGAATACAGGGGTGGAACTCCTTCCTGCAAGGAATGGGCGCAGGGTGTCCTTGACCAGATCCATAATCTGACTATGGTAAAGACAGGAAAGAAAGGAAGTAATACATTGACAATCTATGCCTGTGATCCCTTCGTATTGGAACGTATTCTTGTAAAAAAGGCAGGAACGCCTTGGAAAAAGGGATATTTGGGTATTATTCCAGACATTTTTGAACAGGAATAATACCGGAAATGAGGTAAATATGACAAAGAAAACATTATTTAATAATGGGTGGTATTTTACCAAACAGCCATTAGGAACCACACTGGAAGATATCCAAAACAGCGACATACCATATAAGGCAGTAAACATACCTCACGACTGGCTGATCTATCAGGGTGATAATCTGTATGAGGATTCTACAGGCTGGTATCGCAAGGTCTTTACCTGTGGGCGAAAAGACAATACCTGCTATGAGATTTATTTTGAGGGTGTTTATATGGACACTACAGTATATCTCAATGGGCAGGTCCTCGGAGAGTGGAAATATGGATATTCCAGTTTCTTCTTTGATATGACACCTTTGCTCAAAACTGGAGAAAATGAACTGCTGGTTAGGGTGAATTATCAGACACCTAACAGTCGTTGGTATTCAGGGGCAGGTATTTACAGAAATGTATACATCAGAGAGCAGCCGGCATGCCATTTTGTCACAGATAGTCTTTATATCACACCCATAAAAAGAGAACAGAACAACTGGCAGGTAGAGGTTAGTGCTGAATTATCACAGATACCGGAGGATGCAGGGAACGCAATTGTATTAGAGATCATAGACGCACAGGGCAAAAAGAAAGGTCAATCCGAGATAGAGTTGCAGGATGCAATAGGGACAGATAACAAGATTGTGAAAATTATGACACAGGTGTCAAGTCCTGCCCTTTGGAATCTGGAAAATCCACAGCTTTATACATGCAGACTCATCCTGAAGGTCCAAAATGATGTAGAGGATATGACCGAGGAAAAATTCGGATTCCGTACTTTTGATTTTGATCAGGAGAAAGGCTTTTTCTTAAACGGCGTGCATATCAAGCTAAACGGAGTATGTGAGCATCATGATTTTGGTGCACTTGGCGCAGCCTTTTACAAAGAGGCAATGAGAAGAAAGCTGGAAATCTTAAGAAAAATGGGCGTTAACAGTATCCGCAGTACGCATAATATGCCGGCAGTCGGGCTGTTGGAGCTGGCTGATGAACTGGGATTTCTGGTAATTGATGAAGCATTTGACATGTGGGAGCGTCCAAAGACGACTTATGATTATGCAAGATTCTTCCCACAATGGTACCAGAAGGATATTAAGAGCTGGGTATGCCGTGACAGGAACCATCCCTGTGTCCTTTTCTGGAGTATAGGAAATGAGATCTATGACACCCATGCAGATGAAAAAGGACAGGAATGGACGAGACTTCTCATGGAGGAGACAAGAAAGTATGACCCCGCGTGTCACGCACCAATTACAATAGGCTCTAATTATATGCCCTGGGAAAATGCGCAGAAATGTGCAGATATCGTAAAGTTTGCAGGATATAATTATGGGGAAAAATACTATGACCAGCACCATAAGGAACACCCTGACTGGTATATGTATGGTTCTGAGACAGCCTCTACTGTACAAAGCCGGGGGGTCTACCACTTCCCATATAAACAGTCCGTATTGGCGGATGATGATGAGCAATGCTCTGCTCTGGGAAACAGTACAACAAGCTGGGGTGCTAAGTCCTCGGAAATGTGCATCCTGACAGAGAGGGACAGAGAATACTCAATGGGGCAGTTTTTGTGGACGGGCTTTGACTATATTGGGGAGCCTACCCCGTACCATACGAGAAATTCCTATTTTGGTCAGATTGATACAGCAGGCTTTGAGAAGGATTCGTATTTTATTTACCGTTCTGCATGGACAGATGTGGAGACGGCGCCGTTTGTTCATGTATTTCCTTACTGGAATTTCAATAAAGGGCAGTTGATCGATGTGCGGGTTGCTTCTAATGCACCGATCGTGGAATTGTTTGTAAATGGCAGGTCACAGGGAGAATATCACATCGACCATAAGAAAGGAACGATCCTGACAGGTAATTGGCAGATTCCTTATGAAAAAGGTGAATTGTGTGCAGTTGCTTATGATGAATCACATAAGGAGCTGGCAAGAGAGTCGAGACATTCCTTTGGCAGACCTGTGAAACTGGTAATGGAGCTGTATCACCCCGACAGAAAATTCACGGCTGGAGCATATGATCTGGCATATGTGACGATTCAGGCAGTAGATGAGAACGGGTATCCGGTAGAAGATGCCAATGATTATGTAGAAGTAGCTGTAACGGGTGCTGGCTGGCTGACAGGTCTGGATAATGGTGACAGTACAGATGTTGACGAGTACAAGGGATATGGCAGACGTATGTTTAATGGCAGGCTGTTGGCGATTATTGCCATTGGAGCGCATACCGGTGAAATAGAAATAACGGCAAATGCAAAAGGGCTGGAGGCTGCACAGCTTACAATTTTCGTTGAACAGCAGGCAGTAATAGAAGGAGCTTCCTTTATACCGGAGAAGTTTGAAGCCAGGAAACAGGACGACAGACAGTGGGTTCGAAGAATCGATCTGGTTTCCAGGGAGGGCAACACTTTTTGCGCAGAACAAAAAGAGATCACAGTAACGGCAAATATAGAACCAAAAGAGGCAGCAGAATGGGTAAGACCGCAGGATCTCATCTGGAAAACGGTGAATGATGCAGGAATAGACAGCCCTCTGGCAAAAGTAAAATCCGTATCAGGTTATACAGCAAAAATAGAAGCCTATGGAGATGGACAATTCAGACTCCGCTGTATGGTCAAAAATGGAACAGAAAAAGTAAAAGTTATTTCACAGCTTGAATTTCAGGCAGAAGGTCTTGGAGAAGCAAACTTAAATCCTTACGGCTTCATTGCAGGTGGTATGTACACTTATGCAGAAGGTGATGTAGGAAATGGAAATGAGCATGGTGTATCCACAGCCAGAGATGGAAGGACAGTTGTAGGATTCGATCATATTGATTTTGGCAGCTTTGGCTCTGACAGGATCACGCTTCCTGTTTTTGAACTGGGTGGAGAAGAGTGTCCCATTGAAATATGGGAAGGAATACCAGAGCAGCCAGGCAGCGAAATGCTGGCAAAGGTAATCTACCATAAACCCTCTATCTGGAATGTATACCAGGAAGAGAGCTATACACTCAGCCGCAGGTTAAAAGGAGTAACGCAGATATCTTTTGTGCTGCATCAGAAGATTCATTTAAAAGGCTTCTCCTTTACACCTCTGCAAAAGGCATATGAAAAGCTGTATGCGGCAGAAAATGATGCAGTCTATGGAGACACCTTCAAAGTAGCAGGCACACAGGTCACAGGAATCGGTAATAATGTAACGTTGGAATTTCATGATATGGATTTTGGAGAGGAAGGCTGTGGAAGTGTTACAATATGCGGCAGAACCCATAATGATAAAGATGCCATCCATATCAGCTTCCGGGAGGGCGATCAGGAAATCAGACAACTGGTAGAGTTTAAAGGTGTGGCTGACGGAAGTTATCAACAACTGACATTGCCGTTGCAATGTATAAAAGGAAAAAAGACAGTACGCTTTATTTTCCTGCCGGGAAGTAATTTTGATTTTAGCTGGGTACAGTTCCATAGGAAATAAGAAATATACTTATTTACATAATGGGTTGCTTTTCCTGTTTTTCTTGGTATAATAAATTTAGAGTTATTTAATAAATAACATACATTATTTAAAATAACTTAAAACACTTTAAGGAGGAAAAGTTAAATGGAGTATTACGGCTTATTAATGGGGGCTGGAATCGGTATTATTGTTGTTGCAGTTTTGATTGTTATTGCATGGTATGTACTGAGTTCATTGGCTCACATGAAGGCGCTCAAAGCACTTGGCTATGATAAAGCATGGCTTGCATGGATCCCATATGGAGTATTCTATGCATGTGCAGATGTTGTAACAGGACAGGATGAAAAGGTAAAATTATTTGGAAGTCTTGAAATCCCTGCTATGGTCTTCAAACTGTGGTGGATTGTTCCGGTTGCATTCTTGCTTCTGCCATTGAACAGCACAATAGAGAACCTTATTACTCTTGTTCTTGATGTTGTATTCTTAGGTTGTACGTATGCAAAGATGTATGCCAGATTAGAAAATAAGCAGGAGAATGAAACACAGGCAATTGGCTGCGTATCCGGATTTATTCAGATTATTGCAGTTGTAAAATTCCTGATGTACAAATAAATCAGAGCTTTTATACTCCACAGTCACTTTGGGCTGTGGAGTTTTTAATGCAATTGGCGGTATTCCTTGGGAGTAACGCCATATTTTTCTTTAAAAAGATTATAAAAATGGGTTCTATTCGTAAATTGTAGTCTATTAGCAATAGCACCGATAGATTCGTTAGTTTCTGTTAAATATTTGGCTGCCTTTTCCAGGCAAAAGGTCATGCCGTAATCATAGAGGCACATGCCTGCATATTTATTTACAATACGATTGAGATAATCACCACTGTAATTAAGCAGGCGTTCTAATTCTGAACGGGACATTCTTCCGTTGCTTTCTTCAAAAAGATGCGTAATACGGGAGAAAAGTAGAAAATCGCTGTTGGTATCCAAACAAATATTGGTGCAGTGATAGTATGTGGGTGAGGATAAATATGCCAGAAAGGCACATAACAGTCCTCGAATCTGATAGGATGCACCAAAATCCGGATAAAGCAGTGTCTGTATCATGGATTCTGCCAGGTCATGTAAATGTAGAGCATTTTTGTGGTTCTGATAAGCGGGAATAAAGTCCAGATATGCTTTCTGACCCGAAGTTTTCAAATCTTCCATAATAAACTGATAAATATTGCCTTTGCAGATTTTCTTTTCATTTGTAAAGGTAGAAGTCTGGGCTGATTTAAACAGTTCTAATATAAAATCAGGAGACATGCCGATGAAAAGTACCTTGGTTTTGGCATGATAATGCTCTAAGTGGCAAAGGCTTCTGTTGATCAGGCAGCAGGCACCAGCCGCATAGAGATAATCCTTTCCTTCTATTTTCTGAACAATACTTCCTTCCAATACAATGACAAATTCAAAGAAATCATGATAGTGCATGACATCCTTGGTGCGGGCAAAGTTCTTGGTAGCAGCGGATTCCTGATACATCAGGGATTTCTCCGCAGAGAGCGTCATAATATTAATATAGTCCTCAAGCTCAGATCCGCTGCAATATTCCAGTGTAAGCTGAAAAGGTACGTTCATATGATAAAAACGGTTCAGATCACTGTTGGTATTCTGGACATTGATACTGGAGTTCTGACTTTGCAGGGCTTCCTGCATTTTCATATTGTTATTATCTATATTCAAATCCATAATTTCATCTCTTCTTTGTCTAAAATTAACAAATCCCAAATATGATACAAAATTTTGCGCATATATCGTTTTGCGACATTGTTGCGCAGTATACTATTTGCATATAATAAGTATTAGAAACGAGATAATTATATACAAAATTATAATAAAAGTAAAGACGAATAGCATGTTGCACAAATAAAAAACAAAAAGGAGAGCATAATGCGACAGGATTTTATTTATGGCGTAGACCTTGGATGGGTCAGTCAACTGGAATTACAGGGAATTACGTGGACTAACAAATATGGGAATACAGTAGAACCAATTCAGGCATTAAAGGAAATGGGCGCAACAGCGGTGCGCTTGAGAGTGTTTGTTAATCCACCTGTGAGTGCAATATGGCGAAAACCAAAGAAACAGGCATATGGAAGAGAATTTGGCGGAGAAGAATGTATGCTGGGCTTATGTGGCAGCCCTGGCTGACAAATATCAGAAACCATTGATACTTGCAGAGATTGGTGGACCTGAAACAGAAGAGAAAGAAACCTATGAGCTTCTTCGCAGCGCAGTCAGATCAATCAAGGCAGTTCCTGATCATCAGGGAAAAGGTATATTCTACTGGGAACCGGAGGTAGGAGCAGACCTGTTGCCGGATCATTATCCATTAGGAGCAGCCAGAGTCCAGGGAGAAAAAAACATTGAATTTACCTGCGCAATGAATGCCTATAAGGATGCACAGGCAGAGGAAAATAAAAGTAACAAATAGTTGCGCAAAAGTTGCGTATGGTCTTGGACAGAGAGGAAGGGAGATTTTATGAAAGAGGCAGCAGATAAGAAAAAGTACAAAGTGCCTTTCTGGAAAACAGTCAAAAAGCACTGGATGCTGTTAGCAATGCTTGCACCGGCAGTTATATATGTAGTGATATTCGCTTACATACCTATGACAGGCATCGTGCTTGCATTCAAAAATTATCAGTATGCGGGTGGTATTTATGGTTCTCCGTGGAATGGACTGGATAACTTCAAAGCCTTACTGGTAGCGGGTAAGTTAGGTCAGGTAACCAGAAATACGCTTTTGTATAATATCGCATTTCTGTTCCTGGGAGTCGTATTTGAAATGGGCAGTGCAATCCTGCTCAATGAAATATTTGGTAAGGTATTTAAGAAGATAGCACAGTCTTTTATGTTCCTGCCATATTTCATCAGTTGGGTAGTAGCAGGTGCGATCATGTATAACATTTTCAACTATGAAAAAGGTGTATTTAATCATCTGTTGAATATGTTAGGTTCTACACCTTTTGACTTATACAATACACCGAAGGCATGGCCATTCATACTGATCTTCTTAAAGATCTGGAAACAGACAGGATATGGTTCCGTTGTATATCTGGCAGCAATTACAGGTCTGGATCAGGAAATGTTCGAAGCAGCATCCATAGATGGTGCAGGTGTATGGCAGAAGATCAAGTACATCACGATTCCTTCCCTGATGCCTACCATGATGATCCTGGTATTAATGGGAATCGGTAATATCTTCCGTGGAGATTTTGGTCTGTTCTACCAGACAGTAAAGAGCAGTGCATTGTTACAGCCTGTTACAGATGTAATTGATACTTATGTATTCCGTTTACTGATCAACAACAGTGATGTAGGTGTATCTGCAGCAGCAGGTTTATATCAGTCA
This sequence comes from uncultured Roseburia sp., assembly GCA_964422225.1. Classification (GTDB taxonomy): domain Bacteria; phylum Bacillota; class Clostridia; order Lachnospirales; family Lachnospiraceae; genus COE1. The sequence continues at coordinate 8,864 of CAYRAW010000003.1, read as the reverse complement.
GTACTCTGCTTCTTAACGATTACAATATGTAATAAACTTGTTAAGAAAGTAGATCCGGACTACGCATTATATTAAGGAGGTGTGTAATATGTCAGCTACCCAGGTACATCATAGAAAAATGACAAAGGATCAAATGATCGTAAATATCATTGGCTATATTCTGATAGGCATATTCGCACTCGTATGTGTCATTCCGTTCTATCTTATCATTGTGGCATCTTTTACAGATGAATCAGAACTGATCAGAAATGGATATCCTATCATTCCGACAGCATTCAGTGTACAAAGTTATCTGTTGTGCCTGAAAAATCCGGTGTCCATAGCAAAGGCATATGGAACAACAATCGGTGTTACAGCAGTCGGAACCGCATTTGCAGTATTTATTGCAACTATGACAGGATATGTGCTTTCCCGTAAGGATTTTCCATGGCGCAATAAATTTTCATTTTTCTTTTTCTTCACGACTCTGTTTAGTGGAGGACTGGTTCCATGGTATATGCTTTGTGTCCGTTACCTGCATTTTAAGAATTCTTACATAGGGATTCTTTTACCACTGATGTTCTCAGTATGGAATATGATCATTGCCAAATCTTTCATGAATGGTATTCCAAGTGCCATTACGGAATCTGCCAAGATCGATGGTGCCAATGACTTTGTGATCTTTATGAAACTGATACTTCCTCTTAGTAAGCCGTTAATTGCGACACTTAGTCTTTTCTCAGCACTGGCTTACTGGAATGACTGGTATAACTGTATGCTCTATATTACGAATGAGAATATGTTTACTTTACAGTACTACTTACAGAGAATGCTGGGTAGTGCAGAAGCAATGAGAATCGTAGCAGAGAAATCAGGTATTGCATTACCATCTGTTCCATTGGAAAGCATGAAGATGGCGATGACCGTTATCGCAACAGGACCGATTGTACTTCTGTATCCATTCGTACAGCGCTATTTTGTAAAAGGCCTTACGATCGGTGCAGTCAAAGGATAACAATTATTTATCAAAAAGGAGAGGACAATATGAAGAAGAAAAAATTACTCGCAACTATTTTAAGTATGTGCATGACAGCATCTATGCTTACAGGCTGTGGCGGCTCTGCTGCATCCTCATCAACTACTGACACAACAGCAAAAGATACTGCCAAGACAGAGACAACACAGGCAGCTGCTGAGACTGATACGGCAGCAACTACAGTATCTCTGGACAGTTTACCATCAGAAGTAGGTCAGGGAACTATCACAGCAACTCCTGAAATATATGCTTCTACAGATCTAAGCAAGAGCTACACAGTTAATATGTATCTGATCGGTGATACACCAAATGACTGGGATAATGTCATTAATAAAGTAAATGATTATTTACAGCCATTTAACACAGAGCTTGCAGTTACATTCATGAGTTGGAGCGACTATCAGACAATGTATTCTCTGGTACTTGCAGGTGGTGAACAGGTTGACCTGATCTTCACTGCTCCATGGTGCTTCATGTATAACGAGGCTGCAAAGGGTTCCTTCTATGAACTGACAGATGACTTTGTAGCAAACTATATGCCGCTTACCAGTAAATATCAGGCAGCAGACAGCTGGGATGAGACAACAATCTCCGGTAAGACTATCGCAGTACCTTCCAATCAGGCGCAGCCTATGGGCAAGATCGTAGCAGTCCGTCAGGATTTAATGGAAAAGTACGGTATGAGCGAGCTTGACAACTGGGATGATTATAAGAAATATATGTTGACTATTGCTGAGAAAGAAACTCCTGAAAGCGGTATTTACGCTTTGGCTGCATCAGGTGATAATAATGAATTATGGGATGTATACCGTCAGCAGACAGATACATTCCTGGCACTGGACAGCAGCTACATGGATTTTATGTATGAATACAAGGGAGAGATACCTACAAAGGATGACATCAAGCTGGCTTATGAATTTGATTCCTTCCGTGATTATGCAAAGGATATGAAGGAAATGGCAGATGCAGGCTGCTGGAGCAGATCAGCCCTGACTAATACAATTACAGATGATGATGCTTTTGGTAACTTACAGGGTGCATCTATTGCATGGAACGGTTCCGTATTTACTTATATGGAACAGGCTGAAAAGACAGATGGCGTAGAGTGTATGGCATATGATCTGACAAAGGATCATCTGGTAGGCGCAGAAGCTTATTCCAACAACGATATGGCAATCGCAGCAGGTTCCAAAAACCCTGAACGTGCAGCTATGGTACTTGACCTGATCAAATTTGATACCTATCTTAACAGACTTCTCATTTTAGGTGAGCAGGATGTACACTATACAATTGATGATGAGGGACAGTATACGGAAACAGATAAAGCCGGCGACTATGCAGCATTTGCAATCTCTGCATCATGGGCGATCAAGAATGGTGATTTAAGCGAAGCTGGTACACCTGAACGTGAAAAGAAGATCACAGATGCATGGGAAACAAGAGTACAGATGAATCCTACAATTACATTTGTATTTGATGACACTAATGTAAAGGCATATGTATCCGCAGTAACAGCAGTTCTGACAGACTATGTACCTATGCTTGAGCTTGGTCTGGTAGATGATGTAGATGCTACACTGGATGAAATGATCCAGAAATGCTATGATGCAGGTTTACAGCAGATATATGATGAGTTCTACTCACAGTATGATGCATGGCTGGCAACCAGATAGTAATTAACTATTGATAAAATACAAGGCAAAGAAAAGCTGGCTGAATAAGTCAGCTTTCTTGCTATCAGGAAGGGGGTGTTGGTATGACAATGGAGGAAATCGCAAGGGATATGGGAGTATCCAAAAGTACCGTATCCAGAGCACTGTCAGGTAAGGGCAGAATCGGGGAAGATACAAGAGCAAGGATCAGGGCGTATGCAGTCAGGCAGTCAGAGGTGGAGAATCAGGCAACAAACAATATAGCTGTGGTGCTTCCGACAGATGCCTATACGACCAATGCTCCTTTTTTTCAGGAATGTCTGCTTGGAGTCAGTGAGGTTGCAACAGTGCTCCAATATCATATTCTGGTAACGGCAGGTGTGCTAAATGATGTCCGTGATATTAAGATGCTTGTAGAAGGACGTAAGATTGATGGCATTATTCTGCTTAGAGGTGTAGAGAATGACAGAATTTTAAAATACCTGACAGACAGGCACTTTCCGACAGGACTTGCCGGAAGCTGTAAATACGAAGAAGTCATTCAGGTGGATGCTGATCATTATCAGGCTGCAGCAAGCCTGATGTCGGTTTTGATCGGACAGGGGTATCATAAATTTGCCTTTGTGGCAGGAGATATGCAGTATCAGGTCAATCAAAGCCGCAGTGAGGGATGCTATGCAGCCCTGAAACAGTATGGACTGGATATGGGACAGCAATGTTATTATACTGATTTTAGAAATTCGGAGCCCATAGAGAATCATATTCGTGATATGATAGAAAAAAAGGTCGAGTGTATTGTGTGTGCAGATGATGTCATTTGTACCCGTTTCATGTCCTGTCTGCAGGCACAGGGTTATCGGATTCCTGATGATATTGGCATCGTATCATTATGTAACAGTGCCAATCTGGAATGTTTTACTCCGGCGGTAACGGCAGTGAACGTATCTGCCAGACAGATGGGCAATGTCATAGGCAGACAGATGATCAACAGACTGCATGGAGAAAGTTATAATGCAAAGACAACCTTGAATTATGAAATTCTGCTTCGCAAATCAGCAGACAGAGGTTATTACATCTAATTGTGTATGGGAAAGGTCAAGGCAAGGGAATTATGTATTTATGTGATGACAAAGTCAGAGAAAGACAAAATTTTAACCTGGACTGGTATTTTTATCATGGGGATAAGGAAATGCAGGCAGGACAAACTCTGGTAAGTGAATATGAACCGATAAAGCTGCCACATGACTGGAGTTTGTATTATCCATGGGAAGAAGGGGCAGCATCCTGCGGTTCCGGTGGATATGCGGAAACAGGAATCGGCTGGTATCGTAAAATCTTTGATGTTGATCCACAGGCGTTTACCAATGGAAGGGTCTTTATCCACTTTGAAGGAGTCTATATGCTGTCTACAGTGTGGATAAATGGGCAAAAATTGGGACAGCATGTGTATGGATATACGCCTTTTGAATATGAGATCACACAGTATCTGCATGAAGATGGCAGAGAAAATGTGCTGGATGTGAAGGTAGATAATTCTGCGCAGCCCGGTTCCAGATGGTATTCCGGCTCCGGCATTACCAGAAATGTATGGCTTGTAAAAACATCGGATACCTATATTGCGCCATTTGGAGTAGGAATCCAGATTCCTCAGATAGAAGAGGATAAGGCACATATATCTGTAGAAGTCTCTCTTGCACATGCAGAAGATAAGAAGCTTTCGATCCAGACATCTGTTTTCTCTCCGGATCATGAGATCTGTCTGGAGATGTGTACTGACAGAAAGGGAGAAACCAGTACACTGCATCAGCAGGGAATAATAGAGACTCCGCTTCTGTGGGAAGTGAATGCGCCTTTCCTTTATGAAGCTGTAACGTTGCTTTATGACCAGGATAAGCTGATTGATGAAGTGCATACTTTTTTTGGTATTCGTACTGCTGTATTTGATGCAGATAAGGGATTTTTGTTAAACGGCAGACAGGTGAAGCTCAACGGTGTATGTATTCACCATGATGGAGGCTGTATGGGAGCGGCGGTTCCCGTCCCGGTATGGAAAAGACGATTAGAGAAGCTGAAAGAAATGGGAGTCAATTCTCTTAGAATGGCACATAATCCACCGGATAGTGCATTGCTGGATCTGTGTGACAGAATGGGCTTTCTGGTAATGGATGAGGCTTTTGATGAATGGCATTATCTAAAGGGTAAGGAGCTTGGCAGCAATACTCATGAAAGTCACGGATATTCCCTGTGGTTTGATACCTGTCATGAAGAAGATCTGCGCACAATGCTGCTGCGTGACCGTAACCATCCAAGTATCATACTGTGGAGTATAGGAAATGAAGTGCCAGACCAGACTGCACCGGAGGGGTATCTCACGGCCAGGCATTTAAAAAGCATCTGTAAATCCATTGACCCGCTACGGGCAGTCACACAGGCAAATGACCAGATCGCAGCAGAACCAAGGGCAGCCAGAGAAGAATTTCTAAACGAACTGGATGTAGTTGGATATAACTATGTAGGCAGATGGAGAACCAGGGCAGAGACTTTCTATGATGAAGATAAGCGCAGGCATCCGTCCTGGTGTATGATCGGGACAGAGAACAGTGGACTTGGCGGAATGAGAGGTCAGTATCTGTTCCATATGGAGGAAAAGGCAGGCTGGTGGATGCGTCCGTACTATAGTGCTCCCATAGAAGTAGGCCGTCTGCTTCGCTATACTATGACGCGTGATTATGTGGCAGGAGATTTTATGTGGACAGGTATTGATTATCTGGGAGAATCCCACTGGCCGCATCGTTCTTCTAATGCCGGAGTACTGGATACCTGCGGCTTTGTCAAGGACAGCTTCTATTTCTATCAGAGTATCTGGAGAAGAGATATTCCTGTTGCACATCTGCTTCCTCACTGGAATATTGACGTAGAACAGGGGACGATCCTTCAGGTGTTAGGCTATACGAACTGTGACAGCGCAGAGCTGATCTTAAATGGTAAATCCTATGGGAAAAAGGCATATTCTTATCCTGACTATGGAATGACACAGATCTATGGACATTTTGATAAAGAGCCGGTTCCTACGAATACAGATGACCTGTTTCTGAGCTGGGATGTACCTTATGAGCCGGGCTGTATTGAATTAGTTGGCTTCATGGATGGTAAGGAGGTCATAAGGGACAGAGTGGAGACGGCAGGTAAGCCATATGCGATCAGCCTTAGCTGTTATCAGGATACTCTGGCAGCAGACGGACTGGATGTAGGGCAGATCGAAATAGCCATAGTAGATGAAAAGGGCAGACTTTGTCCACAGTCAGACCAGTACGTACAGTTATCTATAGAAGGCGCAGGTGAACTGATCGGTATGGATAACGGCAATTCAACCAGTCATGAAAGTATGAAAGGAACGGGTATTCATACATCAGCAGGACAGGCATTTGCAGTAGTACGTTCTGATGGACAAATGGGAGACTGTTGTATCAGAGTAGAATCAGAAGGATTGCAAAATGCAGAAATCAAGCTGCTATTTACATAAAATTGCAGTAATCATACAAAAATAACAGAACAAATATTAAATTAACAATTTGAACATTTCACAATTGAATAATTGTCAGAAAAGATGTATAATTTCTATACAATTTATTTGAAATGTATGGAAGGTGTGACATTATGAAAATTATGAAAAATGTAAAAGTTAAGGTCAAAATCTTGTTACCGGTAGCTTTGCTGTCAATATTGTTGATCGTGACATGTATTTCTTCCGTTCAGCATATGAAAACAATGCAGGATGTCAGTAATGAAATATCACAAAATTATGCGTTAAGTGTTTCCCAGTTAGGAAATATAGGAATTAAGTGTGAATCATTACAGAGAATAGCTTATGCCGATTGCATTTCTGACAGTGGAGAATCTCTGGAAGAGGAAGCAGCGGCTCTGAAGGAAGAGATTAATACAATATGTCTGGAATTTGAGCAGGAACTGGATGAAGGGGAAGAAGCAGAAAACTATCAGCAGTTCAAAGCGGTATATGATACTTACCTGGAAACCCTGGATAAGGTAATTCAAATGAACAGTAGTGGACAGCAGGAACAAGCTAAGGAAATTGTTAATGCACAGCTTGCCAATCAGGGAAGTCAGATCACACAGCTTATTACCAATATGAGTGATGCCAACAATTCAGACATGGAAGCTGCTATAGAAAGAAACGATCATGCCTTCAGAACGGCAAGAAACAGTGTATATGGTGCTATCATACTGGGAATTATAGTAGTAATTGGCAGTGTATGGATATGCATGGCAGAGATAGTAGGTCCTGTAGTGAAAAACAGCAATAAGTTAAAAGGTATTGTAGAAGACATTGAAGCAGGAAAAGGAGATCTGACACAACGCGTAGAAGTAGATGGCAAGGATGAAATAAATCAGATGTGCCAAGATGTCAATTCTTTTATTGTGACATTGCAGAGTATTATGACATACATTACAGAAAGCTCACTGTCACTTGACAGTATTGTAGGACAGGTAACAAACAGTGTAGGATCAGTAAATGGAAGTGCATGTGATATCTCGGCAGTTATGGAAGAATTGTCTGCATCTATGGAAGAGGTGGCTGCTACCGCATCGAATGTAAATGAGAGTGCCGCCCATGTAGCCGGAGAAGCAAAAGAATTGTCAGAGTCTTCCCAGAATCTTGCAGTATATGCTGACGAAATGAAAGTGCGCGCTACCGGACTCGAGCAGAATGCGGTTACAAATAAGGATGAGGCAGACCGTATGGTATCCAAGATACTGGAATCTTTGCAGAAGGCAATAGAGGATGCCAGAAGTGTTGACCGTGTCAATGAATTGACAAATGAGATTCTCAGTATTTCCTCTCAGACGAACCTGCTGGCACTGAATGCTTCTATAGAGGCAGCAAGGGCCGGAGAAGCAGGTAAAGGGTTTGCAGTTGTTGCAGATGAGATCAGACAGCTTGCAGATTCCAGCCGTGAGACAGCAAGCAATATCCAGAACATCAATAATATGGTTATGACAGCAGTAAAGGAGCTGGTGGTTAACTCCAATGATATTATTGCATATGTCAAAGAATCTGTAATGCCTGCGTATGATAATTTTGTTGCCAGTGGTACGCAGTATAGAGATGATGCAGACCATATCAATGATATTGTAGGGCGGTTCAGTGAGATGTCTTGCGATATTGAAAATCTGATCAACAATATTACAGAAGCCATGAATGGTATAGCGACAGCGGTAGATGAGAGTGCGAATGCTGTTACAACAGCAGCAACGAACACGAATGATCTGGTAAAAGAGATTGAACAGATTGGAACAGAGATGGTTATAAATGCAGAAATTGCCGGACAGCTTAAAGAACAGACTAACCGTTTTGTAAATTTATAATACAGAATATGGAAAATGCCTCCTGATCGTCACATCAGGAGGCATTTGTATGTTGTCTTTTACGATAATCGGTAGGAGTACAGTTATGGCTCGCTTTAAAGACTCTGTTAAAAGTAGCCAGACTGTTAAAACCACTCTGCATGGCAATATCTGCTATGGAATATTCTGGATTATCCAGTAAAAGTTCTGCATTGAGCAGACGTCTTTTAGTCAGGTATTCATAATAAGACACCCCTGCAAATTCTTTAAATAGCCGGATAAAATGAGATTTGCTGAATCCGGTCATATCTGCTAACGCTTCCAGAGACAGATCTTCGGTGCAATGTTCATTCATATAAGTACACAGATTAAAGAAGGTATCAATATAAGATTGCTGTTTATGCTTTTTGAGACTGCTGAAGCTGTCTGTCTGTTGTAGTCTCAGTCTTCCTGCCTGAACAAAAAATGCAATTGCAAGTCCGTGGATACTGGCTTCAAAAAGCGGCTCCCCGAAAGTATACTCCTGATAGATCTGCAACAGGATATCACATAATTTATGGTGTATATCAGGTGATTCGGATTCCCGAAAAAGCGCATAAGGAAAAAACTTGTTATAAATGGAATCAAATCCGTTGACTTCTCTTAAAATTGCATGATCTACCTGAAAAATAAGTCTGCGTCCTTTGGGCGGAGCTATCAGTTCGTGGATCTGACCGGATGGAATGATAAAAATATCATCAGGTTCCAGACAATAGGATTGTTTCTCTATCACAGCAGTGTATATATTCTCTATTGGCATAATAATTTCCAGATCTGTGTGCCAGTGAGCAGGA
>CAYRAW010000002.1:0-36217 GCA_964422225.1 uncultured Roseburia sp. | reverse complement strand
TGAGCTGCACTATCTGGATCATAAATGGTATATCTACTTTGCGGCTGGAGATGCAGAGGATAAGTGGAATATCAGACCATATGTTTTGGAATGTGCGGATACAGATCCTGTACGTGGAACCTGGAAAGAGTTAGGTAAGATGCAGTGTGCACAGGAAGATGAATTCTCATTCAGGGCTTTTTCACTGGATGCGACCGTGTTTGAAAACCATGGAAAGTATTATTATGTATGGGCAGAAAAAGTCGGGGTAGGTAAGATGATATCTAATCTGTACATAGCTGAGATGGAGACGCCTAATAAATTAAAGACTGTGCAGGTGATGCTGACAACGCCGGATTATGACTGGGAGAGAGTTGGCTTCTGGGTAAACGAAGGACCAGCAGTTATCAAACGTTATGGCAAGATATTCCTGACTTATTCAGCCAGTGAAACAGGGGTTCCGTATTGTATGGGTATGCTCACTGCTAATGAGGATTCGGATTTGTTAGATCCTTTATCCTGGAAGAAAGAACGCTATCCTGTACTGGCATCAGATGAATCCAGGACAATTTATGGGCCGGGGCATAATTCTTTCACCAAAGATGAGGAAGGAAATGATATTCTGGTATATCACGCGAGAAAAGAGAAGGTAATTGAGGGTAACCCTCTATATAATCCTAACAGACATACAATGCTTATGAAATTCTCATGGGAGAATGAAAGACCAGAGTTCTCATATGGACAGAACTGATCTGGCTACATCACAAATTGAAAATAAATGTTTGAAAAATAAAGGATAAGCAGTCACATATATTGTCAGAGATGGAAATTCTTCAGGGGATGGTATGCAATATGGACTGCGGAAGGGAAGAATATGGCAAAACTGTATATTAATGAAAAAAATAAGAAGGGACATATCAATCCGGAATTATACGGAAATTTCTCAGAGCATCTTGGAAGATGTATTTATGAAGGGTTGTATGTAGGAGAAGATTCAGAGATACCCAATACCAATGGTATGAGAAATGATGTTGTAGCAGCATTAAAAGAGATGAAACTGCCGGTACTGCGTTGGCCAGGTGGCTGTTTTGCTGATGAGTACCACTGGAAAGATGGAATTGGTCCGAAAGAGACCAGAAAGAAAATGGTCAATACACATTGGGGTGGCGTGACAGAAGATAACAGTTTCGGAACACATGAATTCTTTGAATTGTGTGAACAAATTGGTTGTAAAACATATATCAATGGTAATGTGGGAAGCGGCACTGTTCAGGAAATGTCTGAATGGGTTGAATATATGACCTTTGATGGCGTATCTCCTATGGCAGAACTGCGTAAGAAGAATGGACATGAGAAGGCATGGAAAGTAGATTATTTCGGAGTTGGTAATGAGAACTGGGGATGCGGAGGCAACATGACCCCATCTTATTATGCCAACCTTTACAGAAGATATCAGACCTACGTTAGAAATTATCACCCGGATCAGCCAATCTTTAAAATATGTGGTGGTCCTAATGTAGATGATACATATTGGACGGAAGAAGTATTAAAGACCTGCTATGAGAATGCACCGAAGGGACTTCATGGATTCATGGATGGTCTGTCCATGCATTATTATGTACATCCGGAAGGATGGGAGATCAAGGGAAGTGCTACAGAATTTGATGATAAAGTATGGTACAAGACTTTAGCGAAAGCATTATATATCGAGACTTTGATCGATCATCACAGTACGATCATGGATAAATATGATCCAGAGAAGAAGATAGGCTTGATCTGTGATGAATGGGGAACCTGGTTTACCTGCGAACCGGGTACTAATCCGGGATTCCTTTATCAGCAGAGTACAATGAGAGATGCTCTGGTAGCGGGATTATCTCTGAATATCTTTAACAAACATTGTGATCGTGTGAAGATGGCTAATATTGCCCAGTTGATCAATGTACTTCAGGCAGTGATCCTGACAGATGGTCCCAGAATGCTTCGCACACCGACCTATCATGTATTCCATATGTATAAATATCATCAGGATGCAGAACTGGTAGAAAGTTATATTGATGGTGTTGAAACAATAGGTGAAGAGAAAGAATTTATGGTTCCTAATCTTCAGGAGTCAGTATCGGTAGATAAGGATGGCATAATCACAATTACATTGAATAACCTGTCTGTAGAGAAAGAGGAATCAGTAGAGGTATCTTTTGCCGAGTGCAGAGCACAGAAAGTAACAGCTTCCATTCTGCATAATGAGATGCATGCTTATAATACTTTTGAAGATCCTGACAAAGTGAAAGAAGAGGAATTCAAAGATTTTACTGTAGAAAATGGAAAACTCTGCTTTAAAATTCCTGCATGCAGTGTGATTCAGTTCAGAGTTCAGTAATAATATGGAAGAGAAAAAAAATGAAAAGCACTGTTTACAGTGTCTTTTACGGGAAATGGATAAAAACGCCTATATGGAGAATCTATATGAATATATTGCACATTTAGATGAGAACATTAAGGCAGATGAGGCGCTCTATGAAGAGCGCCTCAGTGTATGTAAGGAATGTAAATATCTGGCAGATGGAATGTGCCGTGCGTGCGGATGCTTTGTAGAGCTTCGTGCGGCAATTGCATCCAATGTCTGTTCTTATGGGAAGTGGTAGCTTTTATCCTTTGCATATTTGCGCAGGTTAGTGTAAGATAGAATTAGTTCGCAAATGTTGGAAAGGTGCGGTAACAAATATGCATAAAAGAGCAGATAGAGCTTTGTATATCATATTGATCATTATGGGACTGATTACGGTAATATCGCTGACTTTTACCGGAATATTGGGTGCCATGTATCTCAAGGAAAAAGATAAAAATCAGGAGGCAGCAGCAAAACAGGCACAATTAGAGGAAGAGGTTGTTTCTGCATTTGCAGGAGGAGATTCCATTACAGATGAAGAAATGCAGAAATTACTGGATGCAAAGACAGCAGATGTAGAGTCTTCAATGAAAGAAAAGATGAAGGAACTGGTATCTTCACCGGATGGTGGAGCATTGACCATGCTTCGTTACTTTTTCCCGGAGAATCTGGTATATTATGATGAAGGCGGTTATGTGTTTGCTCCAATTCTGGATTCTGTTAAAAAGAATGAACTGGTAGATGATAATTTTCACCAAAATGACAAAAACGAGATGGAGTACATTGAAAATGGAACGATAACTTCCCATAAGGGAATCGATGTATCCAAATATCAGGGAGATATAGACTGGCAGGCAGTGAAGGCTGATGGCGTGGAGTACGCTTTTGTCAGACTGGGACTGCGTGGTTATGGTTCCGGTAAACTGGTTCTGGATGAGAATTTTGGTGATAATATGCGTGGAGCCAATGAAGCAGGTGTGATGGCGGGGGCATATTTCTTTACACAGGCAATTACTGTGGATGAGGCAAGAGAAGAGGCGCAATTCGTACTGGAGAATCTGGCAGACTATGATGTGCCCTATCCGGTCGTATTTGATGTAGAGATGATCGTTGGGGATAAAGGAAGAGCTAACGGACTGACAATGCAGGAGCGCACAGATATAACAATTGCGTTTTGTGAGGCAATCCGTGAAGCAGGTTATACACCAATGATCTATGGAAACGTGAAATGTTTTACCAAGATGCTGGATATAACCAGACTGGAAAGCTATGACAAATGGTATGCTTTTTATGATGATTACATGTACTTTCCTTATGCAGTCAGTGTATGGCAGTACACAGAAAAAGGAAGCGTCGATGGCATAGAGGGTAAGGTAGATATGAATATCTCTTATAAACAATGGTAGGAGGCCGGCAGTAATGACAGATGTAGAACGACTGGGACAAATGATTGAAGAAAGCGGCAATATTGTATTCTTTGGAGGAGCCGGTGTATCTACGGAGAGTGGTATTCCTGATTTCCGCAGTGTAGATGGATTATATCATCAAAAGTATGATTATCCCCCGGAAACAATACTGAGTCACACCTTTTATATGAGGAAACCGGAAGAGTTCTTCCGATTCTATAAAGAGAAGCTGATCTGTACGGATGCAAAACCAAATGCGGCGCACAAGGCACTGGCACAGCTTGAGAAAGAAGGAAAATTAAAAGCTGTGGTAACGCAGAATATTGACGGACTTCATCAGGCGGCAGGCAGCAGGAAAGTTCTGGAACTGCATGGGAGTACATTGAGAAATTATTGTGAGAAATGTCACAAGTTCTATGGAATCGAAGCAGTAAAAGAAGCAAAGGGTGTTCCATACTGTGAATGTGGTGGCAGGATCAAACCTGATGTTGTTCTGTATGAGGAAGGGCTGGATCAGGATGTGCTTTCAGAAGCTGTCAGAGTGATCAGTGAGGCGGATATGCTGATCATTGGCGGTACCTCACTGGCAGTTTATCCGGCAGCAGGGCTGATAGATTATTATCAGGGACATAAACTGGTACTGATCAATAAGACTCCTACAGCAAGGGACAGCATGGCTGATCTGGTGATCACGGAAAGTATCGGCAAAGTATTTGCACAGATCAGGTCTGTAGAATAAGGACGGAATGAAAGGTATGATACAGATGAATTACGAAGTTGGCGATATTGTAAAACTGAAGAAACAGCATCCATGTGGCAGCAGTGAGTGGGAGATTCTGCGCGTGGGAGCGGATTTCAGACTAAAATGTATGGGATGTGGTCACCAGATCATGATAGCGCGTAGATTAGTGGAAAAAAATACAAAAGATTTGCAAAAAAAAGTTGAAAATCCTTAGGGAGTATGATATCATAAACCTCTGTGATATATAAAAATCCTTGCTTCTTCATAAGGAAGAGGCCAGAGACCAAAAGGAGGTAACAAGATGAACAAATATGAATTAGCCGTTGTTGTCAGCGCTAAAATCGAAGACGACGAAAGAGCAGCGGTCATCGAGAAGGTAAAAGACATCATTACAACAAATGGTGGTAACATTACCAACGTTGATGAGTGGGGCAAGAAGAGACTTGCATACGAAGTTCAGAAGATGAGAGAAGCATTCTACTACTTCATTCAGTTCGAAGGAGCTTCAACAGTTCCTGCTGAAGTTGAATCAAGAATTCGTATCATTGAGAACGTTGTTAGATATTTGTGCGTAAAACAGGACGAGGCATAGATAGAAAGCGAGAAATAAACAATGAATAAAGTAATTCTTATGGGACGTTTAACAAGAGATCCGGAAGTGAGATATTCACAGGGAGCCAATCCTACGGCAGTCGCACGTTTCTCCATCGCAGTAGACAGGAGATTTAAACGTGAGGGTGAACCGGATGCGGATTTCTTTAACTGTACTGCATTTGGTAAACAGGCAGAATTTATTGAACGTTACCTGCGTAAGGGCGTTAAGATTCTGACCAGTGGAAGAATTCAGAATGATAATTATACCAATAAGGACGGACAGATGGTATACAGTGTCCGTGTTATGGTTGATGAGATTGAATTTGCTGAGAGTAAGAATGCATCTGCAAACAATGATAGCGGATACAATGGCGGTGGATTTACCGGTGGTAACAACAGCGCTCCGACTTCGGCAGCAGGTGACGGTTTTATGAACATCCCGGACGGCATTGACGAAGAATTACCGTTTAACTAATAGTCCGATTTTAGAAAGAATTAGATAAGGAGGCTTTTCACAATGGCTTTTAATAAGACAGAAAAGGCTGATTCTCCTATGAAGAGAAGAGGCGGAATCCGTAGAAGAAAAAAGGTTTGTGTTTTTTGTGGCAAGGACAATGTAATTGATTACAAAGATACAGCTAAGTTAAAGAGATACGTATCCGAAAGAGGTAAGATTCTTCCCAGAAGAATCACAGGAAACTGCGCAAAGCATCAGAGAGCATTGACTGTAGCTATCAAGCGTGCACGTCATATCGCTTTAATGCCTTACACAATCGATTAATTCGGGTAAAGACCGCCATTACATCATGTAGTGGCGGCTTTTTAAATTTAGAAGATGGAGAGGATGGATTGAAAATGGAGTTACCGGTAGTAGCAGAGAAATTTATTAAATATGTAAAAATTGATACACAGTCAAGAGAGGAATTAGCAGATAAGGTACCTTCTACAGAGAAACAGCGTGATCTGGCGAAACTTCTGTATCAGGAATTGAAAGATATGGGGGCAAGTCAGGTTCAGTATGATGAGGAACACAGTTATGTATATGCTGTTATTCCGTCCAATATGGATAAAGAAGTACCTGCAATTGGATTTATTGCGCATATGGACACATCGGATGCTGTAAGCGGAACAAATGTAAAACCACGTATTATTGAAAATTATGATGGAGAAGATATTGTTCTGAATGAAGAAAAGCACATTGTTACTAAAGTTGCTGATTTCCCTATGCTTAAGGACTGCAAAGGAAAAACTGTTATTGTAACAGATGGTACAACTCTTTTGGGCGGTGATGACAAAGCTGGTGTAGCAGAAATCATGACAATGGCTGAGTATTTTCTGACACATCCTGAAGTAAAGCATGGCAAGATATGCATTGGTTTTACGCCGGATGAAGAAGTAGGAAATGGTGTAGAATACTTTGATATCAAGGGATTTGGTGCCGATTATGCGTATACAGTAGATGGCGGAGAACTTGGTGACATGAGTTATGAGTGTTTCCATGCTGCATCAGGCAGACTGCATGTACAGGGTAAGAGCGTTCATCCGGGCAGTGCAAAGAACATTATGAAAAATGCGATCAAACTTGCATATGAATTCATTTCCATGCTGCCTGACAGGGAGTGTCCTGAGTGTACGGAAGGCTATGAAGGATTCTATCATGTGACAGATATTAAGGGAAACGTAGAAGATGCAACGGTTGATTTTATCATTCGTGACCATGATAGAAAAAATTTTGAAAAGAGAAAAGAGTTCTTTAAAGAAACGGCAGCAAGATTAAATAAAATATATGGTGAAGAGCGTTTTGCGGTAGAAGTAAAAGATTCCTATCACAATATGAAAGAAATGATAGAAAAGGAAATGCATGTTGTGGATAATCTGAAGGAAGCAATGCTGAAAGCAGGCGTTACTCCCAAAGTATCTCCGATCAGAGGCGGTACAGATGGCGCAAGATTGTCCTATGAAGGTCTGCTGTGCCCTAATCTATGTACAGGTTCTGAAGGGCATCATGGAAGAAATGAATTTGCCTGCATAGAAGATATGGATCAGATTGTCGAAATTTTAAAACAGATTATTTATGTTTATGCGGATTTCTCTCAGTAAGTGACAAAATATGCTATGGCACTTTACGGCAATTAATGGTATACTGAATATACGTAATTGTATATTTATTAACAACTATTGAGCAGTCTAAAGAGGTATTGTGAATGAAACAGAGAATTAGACTGAAGGGGCGTCTGAAAGCCTATCTGGAAGCAGCACTGGTTTTAGGAGCTGTTTTAGCCGGAGTAAATATAGGGATATATTTTCTGGACATAGGGGCCGGTATTATTGTCAGTGCCTTTTTAGTCGTTTATTTTATCGTAATGATCATATTATTATATTATAATAAACCGATCATTATGAACGAGTTCATTAGTTTTGCCACACAGTATGGTCAGATACAGCGCAAACTTTTACGTGATCTGGAATTGCCGCATGTATTGATGGATGAAAGTGGCAGAATCATATGGACCAATTTGGCTTTTGAGCAGATCGTACATAAGGAGAAGGGATATCGTAAGTCTATTACCGCTCTTTTCCCAAGTATAACCAAGGACAAGCTGAAATTTGATGAATCTGTGGAGTTTGAATTATCTTTTGAGGATAAAGAATATTCCCTTAAGATGAAAAAGATATCTGTACAGGAAGTGTTGGATAACAGTGATGTCCTTGAAAATGATGAGTATAACGGATATTTGATCGCTGCATATTTCTTTGATGAAACAGCATTGAAGACCGCACTTCGCCAGATTGATTCACAGAGTCTGGTAGTGGGATTTATATATCTTGACAATTATGATGAAGCCCTTGAAAGCGTTGAAGATGTGCGCCGTTCTCTGCTGATCGCATTGATCGACCGTAAGGTCAATAAGTATTTCGCATCATTGGATGGTATTGTCCGGAAACTGGAAAAGGATAAATATCTGGTGATCATTCGTAAAGAAGCATTACTTGCAATGAAAGAAGCCAGATTTGACATTCTGGAAGAGATCAAGACTGTCAACATTGGAAACGAAATGGCAGTTACGGCGAGTATTGGTATGGGACTGGATTCTCAGACATATTCACAGAATTGCGAATATGCACGTACAGCAATCGATCTGGCACTGGGCCGAGGCGGAGATCAGGCGGTCATAAAAACACCACAGTCTATTGTGTATTATGGAGGCAAGAGCCAGCAGGTCGAGAAGAATACCCGTGTAAAAGCCCGTGTAAAGGCACAGGCGTTACAGGAGATCATTGCAACGAAGGACAGAGTGCTGATCATGGGACATCGTCTGCCGGATGCGGATGCGATCGGTTCTGCAGTCGGCATCAGTTGTATAGCCCGTGCAATGGATAAGAAAGCACATATTGTTATCAATGAGTCCATGGCATCAGTTAAACCGTTACTGGATCTGTTCAAGGATAAAAATGTTTATGGTGATGACTTTATTATCAACAGTTCTCAGGCGCTTGAACTGGCAGGCAATAATACAGTGCTTGCCGTAGTAGATGTAAATAAACCGAGCATTACGGAGTGTCCCGAGTTAATTAAAGAATGCAAGACAGTAGTGGTGCTTGATCACCACAGACAGGGCAGCGAAGTGATAGAGAATGCTACACTTTCCTATGTAGAACCGTATGCATCCAGTGCCTGCGAAATGGTTGCGGAAGTTCTGCAATATGTAGGTGGTAATGTAAAGGTTCGTTCTAATGAGGCAGACTGTATGTATTCGGGAATTATTATTGATACGAATAATTTTACAGCAAAGACAGGTGTAAGAACTTTTGAGGCAGCAGCCTTTCTGCGAAGATGTGGCGCTGACGTTACCAGAGTCCGTAAGATGTTCAGGGATGATGCAAAAGAATATAAAGCGAAGGCAGAGGCAGTCAGAAATGCAGAAATCTATAAGAATGCCTATGCAATAGCAAAATGTCCGGCAGACGGACTGGAGAGTCCCACTGTAGTAGGGGCACAGGCTGCCAACGAACTGTTAAATATTAATGGAATCAAGGCCAGCTTCGTTATCACAGACTATCAGAATAAAATTTATATTTCTGCCCGTTCCATTGATGAAGTAAATGTGCAGATCATTATGGAGCGTTTAGGCGGTGGTGGTCATATGAATATTGCCGGCGCACAGCTTGAAAATGTCAATGCACAGCAGGCAGTAGAAATTATCAGAGATACAATTAATACTATGTTACAAGAGGGTGCAATATAATGAAGGTTATCTTATTACAGGATGTAAAATCCGTTGGTAAAAAGGGAGATACAGTAGAGTTAAGCGAAGGTTACGCAAGAAACTTCATTCTCCCGAGAAAATTAGGCGTAGAAGCAACCAGTGCAAATATGAATAATTTGAAGCTTCAGAAAGCAAATGAAGCCAAAATCGCAAAAGAACAGTATGAAGATGCGGTAGCTTTCTCAAAAGAAATAGAGGAAATGCTGGTTAAGGTAGGTCTGAAATCAGGAGAGGGCGGCAAGACTTTTGGCTCTATTTCATCCAGGGAAATTGTGACTGCCGTGAAGGAACAGTACGGTAAGGAAATAGATAAGAAGAAATTACAGATGCCGGATGCCATTAAGGCAATTGGTACATATGAAGTAACAGTTAAGCTTCATCCCAAGGTTACTGCTACGCTTCGTGTTAAAGTAGAAAGCGTATAAAGGAGGACTTGCTATGGCAGAAATGGATGAGGCAATATTAAAACGTGTATTGCCACATAGCATTGAGGCAGAACAGTCGGTCATTGGTGCTATGCTAATGGACAGAGAAGCCATAACAATAGCCAGTGAACAGATCAATGGTGATGATTTCTACGGCAAACAGTATGGAATCCTGTTTGATACCATGGTTGAACTTAATGATGAGGGAAAACCGGTGGATCTGATCACACTTCAGGACAGATTAAAGGAAAAGGCAGTTCCTCCCGAGATTTACAGTCTGGAATATATCCGTGATATTATGGAGACAGTTCCAACATCAGCAAATATTAAATATTATGCAAACATTGTGGCTGAGAAATCGGTTCTTCGCAAACTGATCAAGGTAAATGAAGAAATTGCCAATAATTGCTACAGCCAGAAAGAAACGCTGGAAGTCCTGTTGGAAGAAACAGAAAAAAAAGTATTTGATATCGCACAAAAACGTAATAATGGAGATTTTGTCCCAATCAGACAGGTTGTAATGAATGCCATGAATATGATAGAGGAAGCCTCCAAACAGAAAGGCGCTGTTACAGGTATTGCTTCCGGCTTCATAGATCTGGATTATAAAACAGCAGGGTTTCAGCCTTCGGACCTGATCCTGGTGGCGGCCAGACCTTCTATGGGCAAGACGGCTTTTGTCTTAAATATTGCGCAGCATGTGGCGTTTAAGGATGGCAAAGCAGTTGCAATCTTTTCATTGGAAATGTCAAAGGAACAGTTGGTAAACCGTCTGTTATCACTGGAGTCAAAAGTAAATTCCCAGTCGATCAGAACCGGTAATATGAAAGATGATGAGTGGGAAAGACTGATTGAAAGTGCGGATATTATTGGTAAATCCAAACTTCTGATAGATGATACACCAGGTATCAGTATTGGTGAACTGCGTTCCAAATGCCGTAAATTTAAATTGGAGTATGATCTCCAGATGATTATTATCGACTACCTGCAATTGATGTCGGGTTCTGGTAAAGCAGAGTCCAGGCAGCAGGAGATTTCGGATATATCACGTTCGCTGAAGGCTCTGGCAAGAGAGTTACATGTCCCTGTGATCGCATTATCACAGCTCTCACGAGCTGTAGAACAGAGACCAGACCACAGACCGATGTTGTCCGACCTGCGTGAATCAGGTGCGATTGAGCAGGATGCGGATGTGGTGATGTTCATATACAGAGATGATTATTATAACAAAGATACTGAATTGAAGAATGTGGCAGAGATTATTCTTGCCAAACAGAGAAATGGTGCCATTGGTACTGTAAATCTGGCTTGGCTGCCCGATTATACACAATTTGCGAATTTAGCACGGTAGATAAATAAGAGTAAAACACACAAGAGAGTAAAGCATGGAGCTTTATTCTCTTTTTTTATCCAGGTCATTGTATATACAGGTTCATAAGCATTTTTAATGTATTGATATAAAACAGGAGGTAGAACCATGGTCAAAGAAAAGAATTATTTGATTAATGAGGCTGCAAAAGAGATACATGTGGAATCACATGTATTAAGATACTGGGAAGAGGAGCTGCAATTACCGATCAAGCGTAATGAACAGGGACATAGAATATACACACAGGAGGACATTGATAAATTCATTACGATCAAAAAACTAAAAGATCAGGGACTACAGTTAAAGGCTGTGAAGATGGTGCTGGATACTGAGAGTGGGGAGGCAGATGAGGATATGAAGTCAGGGAATCCTTTTGCACAGAAACAACTGACGAAGATCAGCAGGAATGGAGAAATGAAAGTTATTCCATTGAAACCGGCAGAAACAATTAATTGGAAGGAAAATCATATGATCGAAGTAAGAGAGAAGAAGGTCACACCAACAGAAAAACAACAAATTGCTTTAAAGATGAAGGAAAGTGCCAAATTGTTGGAAAACGAGAAAGAAAAGGAAGAAAAATATATCAGAATGCAGTATTTATTGCAGAAAATGATCCAGGATGCAGTAGAACAGAGTAATGAGAAGCTGTTGGATGCACTGTCTGTAAACCTTCGGGATGACATGTGCAAAGAACTGGATTATCAGTTCAGACTGGCAGAGGAACGGGAAAATGCCAGAGATGAGGAGAAGAGAAAGGCCCAGGAAGAACATTATAAGAAGGTAGACGAGCTTCTAAGTCAGTATAGAGGGAAAACAAAGTCTGTAAAAAAAGATTTTAAATTCTGGAAAAAAGCAGAAGCAAAGTAATAAAAAATGACCTTGGAACAAATGCTCCAAGGTCATTTTACGTACAATATGTACGAAATTATTTAATTAAGCCTGGTCGATAGAACCTGTAGGACAGGCACCTGCGCAAGAACCGCAATCGATACACTTATCAGCGTCGATTTCGAATTTGCCATCACCCATGCTGATTGCTCCAACTGGGCACTGAGCTTCACAAGCTCCACAACAAACACAAGCATCAGAAATCTTGTATGCCATAATAAAATACCTCCTTATATCAATTAAAAAGTCACAGCCGATTGATAAATACTTATCAATTTCTTATATTCTAATATAAAAGCATCTAAAATACAAGCACCAGAATATAAAAAATGAGTAAAGTATCTAATATTATACAATCGTGTCACAGCTATAATAATTTATGAAAATTTTGTTAAAAATAAAGGAGTACTTGCTTTTGCTTTTATAAAGTATTATAGTGAAAAGCGAATGTAACTTTATAAGTACGTATGATTGATAGAAATATAGGAGGATAAACGGATGGCTACAATAACCAAAGAAATGACAATTGGTGAGATCTTAAGAACTAAGCCTGAAATTGCACCAATTTTGATGGACGCAGGTATGCATTGTCTGGGATGCCCTTCCGCACAGGGTGAGTCTCTTGAAGAGGCTGCTATGGTACATGGAATGGATATTGATTCCCTTATGGAAGAGATTGCAAAGCTTGACTAATAATAATAAATAAAAACTGTGGCGAAGATATCTTCGCCACAGTTTTTTTATGCAGTGTACATGACAGTACACTGTTGCAGCCTTATTTATTTATTCTAACAAAGTGACAACGCCTGTATTGCTTTATCCATGATGACCGGTTCAAAATGTTCTTCCATATATGCTTCACTTGCAGAAACAAATTTTTCCGGATTGCCATACTCAGAGAGCATATTGCAAATCTTATTGAATTCTTCCGGTGTGTGTTCAGATTGTGTTACAACCAGCATATAAGTGGATGCCTTGTCATTTTTGTATAAAGAATTTCTGCCATTATAGTACTGGATCAGTACGTGTGCCAGTCTTGCTGCGAGATTCAGAGAATCAAATGAGTAGATACGGGTCAGGGCTACGGACGACTTTACATCGCTGGGCTGTGGTTTGACAGACGGAGCATTAGAAGTCAGCGCCTGTGCTGCATCCGCTGCGGTATCAGGTACCTTGGCATCGTGAATCTTCTTAAAGAGATCAAGAACATCATCGGCACCGTCAGAGAGACTCTGAAGTACGGAGTCAAGATTGCTGCCTGCTTCATCTTCGTCATCTTCACCGTCCTCATCGTGTACGGAAGGAGCGAATTTTGAGAATCTGGTGTCCAGTTCCTCAGGATCCTCGACCTTGGTAATAACGAGTACGATACATTCGGAGTTAAGTGGAATAGCCTCTATCATAAGCGGTATATCTTCAGCATCAAATCCGAATTCATAAGATGCCTGCTGCATCATGTCCCGGAACAGGCTCTTGGCTTTTTCGGTACCATATGCCAGTTCACTGATTTTCAGTTCGCGGTCTGCTAAATCCGCTTTGGTCAGGGTACAACGAATCTGATGATCATTTACTTTTTCAATTTTCATAATATCACATCCTCACTATTTGATATTACAGCAGTCAAGACTTTTTCAAGTCTTTCCACATATATTATACTGTGAAAGGTACTAAGTCAATAGTACTGTCTAACTGTTTGCGAAAAATTAATAAATTTGTTGTTATTTTGCAAGTGCACCCCTGCCAAAAGAGTACGAGTTTTTACATTTCAGTACGAGTTTTTACATTTAAATTGCATAATACGGACAGTTATGCTAATAATGCTTGTGTAAGGCGATGTAAAGAACAAATCAGGTACAGACAGGAGGCTGTAGCAGTTGCAAAAATGTTGAACCATTACCACTTATTGGCGTAAGTGGTCTTAAAGAATCGCTTATAGGTCATTCTATAGTATTTATCAAACATAAGCTTTTCATAAATCCATTATACAACATTTTTGGAATAATAGGTACATGTTCTGGCATCTTTTGCTAAAATAATTTATATATCACGCAAAATTCTTTTGGTATTTTAGCAAAGAACGGATACCGACCGATGTATGATACCCGGCAGTAAAGTCTGTCCTGATAGAGGCCCCTCTATACATAGTATATGTCGGTAGGTATAAAAGGAAATATAAGGCAGTAAAATTAATTTTACGTAAAACAGATTTTAGGATAATTTGGTAATGACGATACACAGATTGTCTGCTATAATGAGAACGATTGGGGGTAACCGAATGAAGAAGAAAATAATACCGGTTCTCCTGGCAATCGTTCTTATTGTTGTGATAGCAGCGGTTGCTTTTGGAGGCAAACTGTTACAGAGATTTACTTATTCTAAGGAAAAGGCAGATTTAAATGCATATTATGGACTGGAGTCACAGGATGATATTGCGATCGTTCTCCAGAATGAAATCATCCCGGAAAAGGCAAAACTCATAGATGGCATATGTTATTTTGATTTATCGACAGTTGTAAAATATTTTACGGACCGTTTCTATGTAAACAGTCAGGAACAGGTGCTGTTATATACAACGGCAACAGATGTGCTCAAGGTAAATATTGGAGATGCAAGTAATGTGATCTATATATCTGAAGTAGGCAATTCCATCGATTATAAGGCAGCATTATATGAGGGCGATGTGCTTTATATTGCTGCGGATTATGTGAAACGCTATGTAAATATGGAATATACACTTTATGATGCACCTTTACATATGCAGGTATACACAAGCTGGGAAACACAGACACAGGCAAAACTCACGAAGAATACACAGATCCGTTATCAGGGCGGCATAAAGAGTGATATTCTGGAGGAGGTCAAGGCAGGAGACAGCGTGACCATTCTGGAAGAAATGGAGAACTGGACGAAAGTAAAGTCAGCAGATGCGTATATCGGCTATGTTGAAAATAAATATCTTACAGACAAGATGCAGGTTGAGCAGATGCCTGTTACAGATGCATTGGAACTTAATTATGACAGTCTGCATAAGGATGGCATTGTGAATATGGCATTCCATCAGGTATTTGAAGAGGAAGCCAACGGCAATCTCTCAAGTGTACTGGGAGCATCAAAGGCAGTAAATGTAGTAGCACCTACATGGTTTAGACTTAATGATAATGCCGGAGGATTCACAAGCATTGCATCAGCCGCTTATGTACAGCAGGCACATGCTGCAGGAGCTGATGTATGGGCAGTGATCACGGATGTAGACAGTAAGAGTGTATATGACGTGGACATTGATTTTGAAGAACTTCTGTCTTCGTCAGCCAACCGCGCGAATCTGATCGCCAATCTGATGCAGCAGGCAGATACATATGGTCTGGATGGCATCAATATTGACTTTGAAAAGGTAAGAGATGGAGCGGGAGCTCATTTTGTACAGTTCCTGCGTGAATTATCGATCCAGACACATAAACGTGGAATTGTATTATCAGTAGATAATTATGTACCGACTGAGTATACAGCGCATTATAATCGTAAGGAACAGGGCATGGTCGTAGACTATGTGATAGTCATGGGATATGACGAATATTATGCAGGCTGTGGCGAGGCAGGACCAAATGCTTCCATCACATATGTGGAAAATGGCATTACCAGAACAAAAGAGAGCGTTCCTGCGGAAAAGATCATCAATGCACTGCCTTTCTATACAAGAGTATGGGAGAGCACCAGCGAAGGACCTAAGGCATCTACACTTACAATGGCGCAGCAGGCTGCCTGGGTCGCTAACTCTGGAACGGAACCTGTATGGCTGGATGAGTATTGCCAGAATTATGTGGAATATCAAAAGGATGGAAATACCATTCAGTGCTGGCTGGAGGACGTTGATTCTATCAGAGTCAAGCTTCAGGTCATGAAAGCACAGGGAATCGGCGGTGTGGCAGAATGGAAGCTTGGCATTGAGGACAAGGCTGTCTGGGATGTCATCGAGCAGTATGTAAATGGCACACTGGAATAAGAAATATAAGGGGCAGACAATTTACTTCTGAATTGTCTGCCTTTATCATAGAATAGAAAAGAAAATATTTATGGTGTAGGTCATCATGGAAGAAAAACAGGGACGTATACTTGGAATAGTTATGACTTGCCTTCTGGTATTGTCTATTCTGATCGTAGTAAAAGAGTCGGCAGAGTACGTAAGTGTCTTAAAGGAGAATGGGACAAAAGAAACCAGACATACTATCGTTATTGATCCGGGACATGGTGGGAATGATCCGGGAAAGGTTGGAATTAACAGTGCTCTTGAAAAAGATGTGAATCTGGCAATAGCCCTGAAACTTAAAAAATATCTGGAACAGGAAGATATGGAAGTTGTAATGACCAGACAGGAGGATAAAGGACTGTATGAAGAGACAGATTCCAATAAGAAAGTACATGATATGAAGAACCGTCTGGCGATCATGGAAGGTGCCAAACCTGCATTGGTAGTCAGTGTACATCAGAACAGTTATCCTGAGGAATCAGTAAGTGGCGTGCAGGTATTCTATTATCGCGACAGTGCAGAAGGAAAAAAGGCAGCACTTCTTATGCAGGAACAGATGATCGCAACATTACAGCCCACAAAGGAAAGGGCGGCAAAAGAGAACAGTACTTATTATATTTTAAAGAAAACAACAGTACCGACTATTATTGTAGAATGTGGTTTCCTGTCTAACCGGGAGGAAGCTGACCGGCTGACATCTGAGGATTATCAGGAAAGGGTAGCATGGGCGATACATTTGGGAATCATGCGTTATATAAATAGTGGGTCATGATGGGGTTTACGGCTTTTCTAATTTATTGATGTGTGCTAGAATGGAACTGGTAAATATAACAGATAGAAACGAGGATACCAATGAATACGAAATTAGTGCAGGTAGATGTTGAAAGCCTGCAGAATAAAGCAACACATAAACAGGCTATGGCACGGTTAAAAGAGGCAGGAGAAATCATTAAAAATGGTGGACTTGTCGCTTTTCCAACAGAAACGGTATATGGATTGGGAGGAGATGCACTGAATCCGGAATCTTCCCGTAAAATTTATGCGGCAAAAGGCAGACCATCAGACAATCCTTTGATCATTCATATCGCAAATATGGAGCATCTGGGCAGAATTACGAAGCAGATCCCTAAGGAAGCCTATAAACTGGCAGAGCATTTCTGGCCGGGGCCATTGACCATGATCCTTCCAAAGTCAGATGAAGTACCGACGCAGACGACCGGAGGATTGGATACGGTAGCAGTCAGAATGCCAAGTCATCCTGTCGCTATGGCTTTTATCAAAGAAGCGGGTGGATATATAGCAGCACCGAGTGCAAACTTATCCGGTAAACCAAGTCCTACACTTGCCAAATATGTAGCACAGGATATGGATGGAAGAATCGATATGATCATTGATGGAGATGGAGTAGAGATCGGATTGGAGTCCACTATCATTGATCTGACGGGAGAGAAGCCCATGATTCTTCGACCGGGATATATTACAGAGGAGATGCTGAATGAAGTACTTGGACAAGTAGAGATCGACCAGACTATTCTGTCGGCAGATTCCAAACAGCGTCCCAAGGCACCTGGAATGAAATACAGACATTATGCACCAAAAGGTGAGCTGACAATTGTTGAAGGTGATCCTGACAAGGTAGCTTCCTACATTAACGAACAGACAGCGATCCATATGGCAAAGGGAGAAAAGACAGGCGTGATCGGCACAAGCGATATGGCGGATTCCTATCGTGCCGACAGTGTTAAAATAGCCGGTGACCGTGATGATGAAGAGGCAATTGCCAGACAGCTCTATACGTTCCTTCGGGAGTTCGATGATGAAAATATAGAGTATATGTATTCGGAGTCATTTGATGCTACGGGAATGGGACAGGCAGTTATGAACAGGCTGTTAAAGGCAGCAGGACACAAGGTAATCACGGTGTAGGAATCCTTTTCCTGCGCAGATTCAATATATAAGAATGAGGAGATAAGAAATATGATAGCATTAGGTTGTGACCATGGTGGATTTGCTCTGAAGGAAGCAGTGATAGCACATTTACAGGCAAGAGGGATTGAATATAAGGATTTTGGCTGTTATAATACGGATTCCTGCGATTATCCGGTATATGGACGTGCTGCAGCGCAGGCTGTTGCCGATGGAGAATGCGAGAAGGGAATCGTTATCTGTACAACGGGTATTGGAATTTCTATTTCTGCCAACAAGGTAAAGGGCGTACGCTGTGCATTATGCAGTGATTCTTTATCAGCTAAAATGACAAGACTTCACAATGATGCCAATATGCTTGCTATGGGAGCAGGTATTGTGGGCACAAATCTGGCACTTGATATTGTAGATACATTTCTGGATACTGAATTTTCAGGGGAAGAACGCCACCAGAGAAGAATTGATCTGATCGAACAGTAGAACGATCAACATATCTTGAAAAGGAGAAAAATATGGCAAAAGTAGTAGTAATGGATCATCCGCTTATTCAGCACAAAATCGGTTATATCAGAAGAACAGATACAGGTACAAAGGATTTCCGTCAGACAATTGCAGAAATCGCAAATCTGATCTGCTATGAAGCAACGAGAGATCTGAAATTAAAGGATGTAGAGATACAGACTCCCATCTGTACAACGACTGTAAAGGAACTGGCAGGTAAGAAACTTGCGATTGTTCCAATTTTGCGTGCGGGTCTTGGTATGGTAGACGGTGTATTGGAACTGGTTCCGGCTGCCAAGGTTGGACATATCGGATTATATCGTGATCCAGAGACATTAGAGCCTGTGGAATATTATTGCAAACTTCCGGCAGATTGTGCACAGAGAGAAGTATTTGTAGTAGATCCCATGCTTGCAACAGGCGGATCTTCAGTAGCAGCAATCAAGCTTTTGAAGGAAAGAGGATGTAAAAACATTCATTTTATGTGCATTATTGCCGCTCCGGAAGGGGTTGAAAGAATGAAGCGTGAGCATCCGGATGTTGATATTTATATTGGTGCTTTAGATGAGAAGCTTAATGAACATGGTTATATCGTTCCGGGCTTAGGTGATGCAGGAGACAGAATATTCGGTACAAAATAGATAACTGAGAAAGGCAAGGGGATTAACGTGAAAAGACAGGATTATATAACATGGGATGAGTATTTTATGGGAGTAGCCAGACTTTCTGCCAGACGCTCCAAGGACCCTAATACGCAGGTAGGATGTTGTATCGTCAGCAATACTAACCGTATCTTATCCATGGGATATAATGGATTTCCAAATGGAATCGGTGATGATGAATTTCCGTGGGAACGTGAGGGTGAGGAATATAACACCAAATATCCTTATGTGACGCACAGTGAATTAAATGCTATTCTGAATTACCGTGGAGGCAGTTTGGAAGGAGCCAAGCTGTATGTTTCTCTTTTTCCGTGTAATGAATGCGCGAAAGCTATTATACAGGCAGGCATCAGTACAGTAGTATACGGAGAGGACAAGTATCCTGACAGTGTATCGGTGCGGGCTTCCAAGAGGATGTTCGATGCTGCCAGAGTGCGCTATTATCCGTATCATACAACGGGAAGACGTATAGAACTGGAACTGTAGGAAGAAGGTATAGGGGGAAAAGGTTACGGGAAGGGTTAGCATAAAAGTACAAAAAAAAATACTGGCTTTGTTCCTATGCCTGATAACAGCAATCACAGCAGCAGGCAGCATATCTGTTACAGCATATGCAGAAAGTACTTTGGAGAAACTGCAGAAAGCAAAAGAGGAAAAGAACAAGACTGAAAATGCCAAGAATGATACACAGGAGCACAAGCAATCTCTGGAAATTACCCAGAATTCTCTGCTGGGACAGTTGAGTGATCTCAATGATAACCTGTCAGAAGTAAGCAATAAACTACAGGGACTGGAACAGGATATCGTTAACAAAGAGGCAGAAATATCAAAGACCCAGGAGGAGCTGGCGCAGGCTGTTCGGGTTCAGGATGAACAATATGAGACAATGAAGATCCGTATCAAATATATGTATGAACGGGGTACGGATAATTATCTGGAATTGTTGTTCAATGCAGGAAGTTTCAGCGATTTTCTGAGCAAAAGTGAGTATGTGGAACGACTTCATGATTATGACCGCAGGATGCTTGAACAGTATCAGGATGCAAGACGTGAGGTAGAGGAAACACAGAGCCGCCTCGAAGATGAACTTGCAAGTTTGAATGATCTGCGTGAACAGACCAGGCAGGAACAGGGAAAAGTTTCTACAATGGTAAAGCAGACAGCAAATAGTGTAGCGGACTATGCCAATCAGATACAGGATGCCGAGGCAACCATCGATCAATTGGATGATATGATCTCTCAGCAGGAGAATGATATTGCAGCATTACAGAAGCAATATGAGGAGGAATTGGCGTTGTCGAGGCTGGCAGCGCAGTCAGCATGGAGAGATATATCAGAAGTGAACTTTGAAGAAGGAGACAGATATCTGCTGGCTAATCTGATTTATTGTGAAGCTGGTGGAGAACCTTATGCAGGTCAGGTCGCAGTAGGTTCTGTTGTCATTAACCGTGTTCTGAGTTCACGATATCCCAATACAGTGGTAGGAGTCATATATCAGAATAAACAGTTTTCACCGGTAGCAAGCGGCAGATTAGCACTTGCTCTTGCAAATAACAAGGCAACTGCAAGCTGTTATCAGGCTGCGGATGAAGCGATGAGCGGCATAACAAATGTAGGACAGTGTGTTTATTTTAGAACCCCGATAGAGGGATTGACCGGTCTTAGAATAGGTGGTCATATTTTTTATTAAATATGGAGTGCAATGAGAAAATTTTATGGGACAGCGTATACGGATGTCGGAACGGTAAAGACTGTAAATCAGGACAGCCTTATGATCAGAATATCGGCAGCAGGAATGCATGAAACGGCATTTGCGGTTGTATGTGATGGAATGGGAGGCTTACAGCAGGGAGAACTTGCCAGTGCTACGGTTGTAAGAGCCTGTGAAAAATGGTATGCAGAAAATTTGCCATTGCTTTTGGAACAACAGTATACAGAGAATGACTTATGCCATATTCTGAAAGATGAATGGAATAGAGTTGTACTGGAATGTAATTCCAAGATCCGCAACTATGGTCAAAAGCATGGTGTGAACCTGGGAACGACACTGACAGCAATGCTTATGCTGGATGCACAGTATTATATTCTGCATGTTGGTGATGGCAGAGTGTATGAGTTTGCCAATGAGGGGACAAAAGTATTGACCAGAGATCAGACTTATGTAGCAAGGGAAGTAGAATTGGGGCATATGACACCGCAGCAGGCAGCCAATGATAACAGGAGAAGTGTTTTATTACAATGCATAGGTGTCAACGAAGTATTGCAGCCGGATTTTATATATGGGAAGTTACCTTCCAAGAGTGCATATCTTATCTGTACGGACGGTTTCTGGCATGAGCCGCCTGTGAAGGTTCTGCATCGGACATGCTATGAGGATATGCAGATGCTTGAGTGGAAAGAAGCAGAACGGGATATAAATTCTGACAGTATGCAGGAAGTATTAGCCGGACTGGCATCACGCAGTAAACAACGTGGAGAGAGAGATAATCTCTCAGCAATTTTAATACAGGTCAGGTAAAAATGGGACAAGGTGTCATTCCTTGTCCCATTTTTCTATATAAGAAGTCAGTGTATCAAATTTATCATCATAAATAATGTTCAGGAGACTGTCAAGATGACGCAGCGCAAGAGTCAGTTTGGATGCATCACATAAGTGACGTTCTGCTGCCAGCGCAAGTTCATCAAGGTCCAGAACTTTGGTGTAGCCATCGGGATAGACAACTACGTCTGCCAATAAATCCGTGACAATGAGGCAGTTAGAGTTTTCCTGATAATCATAATCTACGATATCACAATACCAGTACATCATAGATCCGTCAGCGCGGAAGAATTTGCTGACTTTAAATCCATGCTTTAGAAAATAACAGGAAAAACCGTGATGTAGTTCCCGTTTGGGTTTAAGAGTGTTCCATTTGGTAATAATGATATCATCTGTTATTTCCAAAATCTCATCATCTTTTAACAGTACACATTCCTCAGGTATCATACGTTTGCGGTAAAGTATAGGGTTATCCTTCATAGGCACGGCCTCCTTACGATATTTTTGGCTATTTTATCGCACTTGAGATGGAATTACAAGTGGATATAAGGAAAACGATGGTTAAAAAATGTGTTCATATGGTTAATGTAAACATAATTAGTTGGTTTAATTATATAAATAATAAAAACTATATAAATAGCACAAAAAAAACAGTCATTTGCTAGACAGAAAATGTAAAATTCTGTATAATTAATGTCAGATATCAAAAGAAGGGAGCAGAAAATGAAGAATAAGAGAGGGAATCAGTCACAGGTATACCAATCTCTTGCGCTTATTACGCAGTTTGGAATTACTATGCTAGTTCCTATCGGACTTTGCTCTTTCCTGGGGTGGTATCTGGATAAAAGGTTAGAGACGGATTTTCTATTCGTTTTGCTTTTTTTTGTTGGTGCATTGGCAGGATTTAGAAATATCTATATTCTGGCGCGCAAAGTATATGAGAAAAAAGACAGTACTTGTGAAGACTATGCCACCATAAGAAGCAGACTGGCAAACGAAAAGGGGAAGACAGACGACCAGACTCCAATCAGCAAAAAGGGAGATGGAGGAAATGCGTAAACTTCGAGACATCAACAGTGCACTGCCGGGACTTTTATTGGGAATTATTGTATTTGGAGCGGTCAGTGAAATAGTGGGAGTCTTCCTTGTAGCAGATAAGCTAAACTATACCATAGGACTCTGGATAGGAGTGCTTACAGCACTTGGCATGGCGCTGCATATGGCGTTATGTCTTAACAGTGCTCTGGACAGGGGAGAAAAGGGGGCGCAGATGGTAGTAGCGAGACAGGGAATGATACGTTATCTGGCGGTCATAGTGGTTCTGGGTATTCTTATGATCACAGGGATCGGTAATCCAATTGCGGCTTTTGTGGGAATTCTGGGATTAAAGATATCTGCATATCTTCAGCCGCTTTGGGCAAAACTGTCTCACGAAAAACAAAAACTGAATAAAGAATAGAAGTAGGAGGTGAGTTTATGGGAGCAGGAATTTTGTTATCCGGTGCTGATGATATTGATTTTATGATACATGGGGTGTTCCGGTACAGCTTTTTTGGTCATACAGTATGGATAACAACAACACATGTGTGTCTGTTCATCGTTATTATGATGCTCGTCATCTTCTGTCTGTGTGCGAACAGGGCAGTGAAGCATGCGAGTGAGGTCCCGGGAGCTTTCCAGAATGTAGTAGAGCTGATCGTAGAGAAGCTTGATGGAATGATAAATGGCGTTATGGGTAAGAACGGTGCGGCATTTGCCAACTATATTGGAATTCTCTTTATGTTCATACTGTTGAGCAATATTTCCGGCTTGTTTGGATTAAGACCACCAACAGCAGATTATGGCGTTACTTTGGCATTGGGTCTGATCACTTTTACATTGATCACATTTAACAAGTTCAAATATCAGAAGGTATCCGGCGTTATTAAAGGGTTGTGCGATCCCTGGCCGATATGGGCACCGATCAATGTGATAGGTGATATCGCAGTGCCGATTTCACTGTCCCTTCGTTTGTTCGCGAACGTGCTTTCAGGAACAGTTATGATGGCGCTGATCTATGGTCTGTTAGGATTTATTGCAACAGCATGGCCAGCAGCACTTCATGTGTATTTTGATTTGTTCTCAGGAGCAATTCAGACTTATGTATTTAGTATGTTGACTATGACATACATTAACAATGCGATCGATGGATAATAACTTTATCATTTAAGGAGGAACTATTACATGGAATTTAATTCAAACTTTATCTTAGGTTGTTCAGCAATCGGTGCAGGTCTTGCAGTTATCGCAGGTATCGGACCTGGTGTTGGTCAGGGTATTGCAGCAGGACATGCAGCAGCAGCAGTAGGCAGAAATCCGGGAGCAAAATCAGATATCACATCTACAATGCTTCTTGGACAGGCAGTTGCCGAGACAACAGGTCTGTATGGTCTGTTAATAGCTATGCTTCTGTTATTTGTAAAGCCTTTAGTACCTTAAGCATGAGCTTAAGAAGTAAGAATATACAAGAAAGGAGGCTTACAGCATGATACTTGCTACCGAAACAGAAGGGTTGAGCCGTTTATTTGATCTGGACTTCCAGCTTTTGGCTGATACGTCTTTGATGATCATTGCAATGTTTTTCCTGTTTATGTTCGCATCGCATTTTCTGTTCAATCCTGTTCGTAAGATGTTACAGGACAGGCAGGATAAGATCAGGGGAGAACTTGAACAGGCAGCAGCTGATCAGAAAAGCGCACAGGATAGTCGTAAATTATATGAAGAGAAACTTGCAACAGCCGATAAAGAGGCAGAAGCCATTCTGACAGATGCTCGTAAACGCGGCATGGAGAATGAAGCAAGGATTGTCGCAGAGGCAAAAGAGGAAGCGGCAAAGATCGTGGACAGAGCCAGAGTAGAAGCAGAGCTGGAGAAGAAGAAAATGGCGGATGAGGTCAAACGAGAGATGATAGCAGTTGCATCAGTCATGGCTGCCAAAATCGTTGCAGCAAATATTGATGCAAATGCACAGCATGAACTCATCGAGGAGACATTGAAAGAAATAGGTGATAGCACATGGCTAAGCTGATTTCCAAAACATACGCAGATGCGTTATTTGAACTTGCAGTAGAAGAAAATCAGACTGTTGAACTTGGACAGGAGGTACAGGATCTTCTGATAATTCTTAAGGAGAATAAGGAGTTTCATCGTTTCATGAATCATCCCAAGATCCCTAAGGAAGAGAAAAAGACAGCCTTAGAAAATATTTTTCACGGCAGGATAAAATAAGAACTTCTCGGTTTCCTGATCACCATAGTGGATAAAGACAGATATGCCAAGATTGAAGAAATCCTTGAAAGTTTCATTACTTCGGTCAAGGAATACAATCATATCGGTACCGTATATGTAACAACGGCAATTGAATTGTCTCCACAGGAGAAGGAAGAAGTAGAGAAAAGAATGCTGGCTACAACAGATTACCGGACAGTAGAGTGCCATTATCAGGTAGAGGCTTCTATCATTGGTGGTATGATCATCCGTATGGGTGACAGAGTAGTAGACAGCAGTATTCGTACAAAATTAAACAAGCTGGAAAGAGAACTGATGGCAATTCAGCTTGGTTGAGCAGGCAACTAATAAATAAACAAGAAAGGTGCGAAGATCCATATGAATTTAAGACCAGAAGAAATCAGTTCTGTGATCAAGGATCAGATCAAAAGGTATGCCTCTGACCTGGAAGTATCCGATGTGGGTACAGTTATTCAGGTAGCAGATGGTATTGCCCGTGTACACGGACTTGAAAAAGCAATGCAGGGTGAACTTCTTGAATTCCCAGGGGAAGTATATGGCATGGTCATGAACCTGGAGGAAGACAATGTAGGTGCAGTTCTGTTAGGCAGCGCCAGCAGTATTAATGAGGGTGATACTGTAAAGACAACAGGCAGAGTAGTAGAAGTGCCTGTAGGTGATGCAATGCTTGGACGTGTCGTGAATGCACTTGGTCAGCCCATAGATGGCAAAGGTCCGATTCAGACAGATAAATATCGTCAGATAGAAAGAGTGGCTTCGGGTGTTATCACAAGAAAATCAGTTGACACACCATTGCAGACAGGTATCAAGGCAATTGATGCCATGGTTCCTATCGGAAGAGGTCAGCGTGAGTTGATCATCGGTGACAGACAGACAGGTAAAACTGCTATTGCTATCGATACGATCATTAACCAGAAGGGACAGAATGTAAAATGTATTTATGTTGCAATTGGTCAGAAAGCATCTACTGTTGCAACAATTGTAAAGACACTGGAGGAGTTCGGCGCAATGGCATATACCACTGTAGTAGCTTCTACAGCCAGTGAATTGGCACCATTACAGTACATTGCACCGTATGCGGGCTGTGCGATTGGTGAGGAATGGATGGAAAATGGCGAGGATGTACTGGTCATTTACGATGACTTAAGTAAGCATGCTACTGCATACCGTA
This sequence comes from uncultured Roseburia sp., assembly GCA_964422225.1. Lineage (GTDB taxonomy): Bacteria > Bacillota > Clostridia > Lachnospirales > Lachnospiraceae > COE1. The sequence continues at coordinate 10,046 of CAYRAW010000002.1, read as the reverse complement.
CACTTTCCCTGCTGCTGAGACGTCCACCCGGCCGTGAAGCATATCCCGGTGATGTATTCTATCTGCATTCCAGACTGCTGGAGCGAGCAGTCCGTATGAGTGATGAATACGGCGGAGGTTCCCTGACAGCACTTCCTATCATTGAGACACAGGCAGGAGATGTATCTGCTTATATTCCGACCAATGTTATTTCTATTACAGATGGTCAGATCTATCTGGAAACAGAAATGTTCAATTCCGGTTTCAGACCCGCTGTTAATGCCGGATTATCTGTATCCCGTGTAGGTGGTTCTGCACAGATCAAGGCAATGAAGAAAATTGCAGCTCCTATCCGTGTCGAGCTGGCACAGTATCGTGAACTGGCATCTTTTGCGCAGTTTGGTTCAGAACTGGATGCGGATACCAAGGAGAAGCTGGAGCAGGGTGTCAGAATCAAGGAAGTATTGAAACAGCCGCAGTATAAGCCTATGGCTGTAGAATATCAGGTCATAATATTGTATGTAGCGACCAAGAAGTATCTGTTGGATGTACCGGTAGAAGACATTACCAGATTTGAAAGCGAATTTTTTGAGTTCCTTGATACACAGTATCCACAGGTTCCTCAGGCTGTTAAGACAGAGCAGGTAATCGCTGATGAGACTGAAAAATCACTGGTTGCTGCAATTGAAGAATTCAAAAAGAGATTTCATTAATGTCTTTGGGTAAGAAAGGAGTTTTCTTATGGCTTCCATGAGAGATATCAAAAGGCGTAAGAGCTCTGTACAAAGTACACAGCAGATTACGAAGGCCATGAAGCTGGTATCTACGGTAAAGCTGCAAAGGGCAAAAGGACGTGCAGAGAAATCCAAAACGTACTTTTCCTGCATGTATGATACTGTGGCATCCATGCTTTCCAAGGCAGGAGAAATCAACCATCCTTTCCTGAGGGCAGGTGAATCACAGAAAAAGGCAGTAATTGTGATCACAGCCAACAGAGGACTTGCCGGAGGTTATAACTCCAATATCGTAAAGCTGATCAAGAACAGCGATTTCAGGAAAGAGGATCTGGTGATCTATACGGTAGGAACAAAGGGCAGGGATGCATTGGCAAGACTGGGCTATGAGATCGCAGATGATTATTCGGATGCGATCGAAGAACCGGTTTATGCTGATGCCATGAATATCAGTAAAAAATTGCTGAAGGATTATGTGGCAGGGGAGATTGGAGAAATCTATGTTGCATATACAGGATTTAAGAATACTGTGACACATGTACCGACTTTGCTCAGACTGCTGCCGGTCAATGTTGAAGATGAACGTCTGGATGAAGGCGGTTCCAGTGCAGTTATGGAATTTGAACCGCAGTCTGAAGAAGCGATCGATCTGATCATTCCGAAATATATCACCAGTCTGATCTACGGAGCATTGATCGAGTCTGTTGCCAGTGAAAATGGTGCCAGAATGCAGGCTATGGATTCTGCGACCAGCAATGCTGACGACATGATCAGTAAACTGTCGCTTTTATATAACAGAGCGCGTCAGAGTTCAATTACACAGGAATTAACAGAAATTATCGCAGGTGCAGAAGCTATTTCATAGGAATAGAGTGCACATAAGCATAAAGAAAGAGGTAGAAAATGGCAGATAAGACAGTAATTGGTAAGATTACACAGATTGTCGGCGCCGTACTCGATATTAAGTTCAAGGAGGGAGAACTTCCGCAGATCAATGAAGCGATCAGGATCAAGCGTGCGGATGGTTCCAATCTGACTGTTGAGGTAGCGCAGCATCTGGGTGATGATACAGTAAGATGTATCGCCATGGGACCTACCGACGGATTGATGAGGGGAATGGATGCACAGGCAACAGGAGCTCCCATTACCGTACCGGTAGGTGAGAACACGCTGGGACGTATGTTCAATGTACTTGGTGAACCGATTGACAATAAACCGGCTCCGGAGGGAGTGGGTCATGAGCCGATCCACAGACCTGCGCCGGAATTTAAGGAACAGTCTACAGAGACAGAGCTGTTAGAGACAGGTATTAAGGTCGTTGACCTTCTCTGCCCTTATCAGAAGGGTGGTAAGATCGGTCTGTTTGGCGGTGCCGGCGTTGGTAAGACAGTCCTTATTCAGGAGCTGATCCGAAATATTGCAACGGAGCACGGCGGATATTCCGTATTTACCGGTGTTGGAGAACGTACCCGTGAGGGTAACGATCTGTATCATGAAATGACAGATTCCGGTGTTATCAATAAAACAACGATGGTATTCGGACAGATGAACGAGCCACCCGGAGCCAGAATGAGAGTAGGTCTGACAGGACTTACCATGGCTGAGTATTTCCGTGATAAAGGTGGTAAGGATGTCCTTTTATTCATTGATAATATTTTCAGATTCACGCAGGCTGGTAGTGAGGTATCCGCATTGCTTGGACGTATGCCTTCCGCAGTAGGTTATCAGCCTACATTGCAGACTGAAATGGGTGCTTTGCAGGAGCGTATTACTTCTACAAAGAATGGTTCTATCACATCTGTACAGGCAGTATATGTACCTGCGGATGACTTAACTGACCCTGCACCTGCAACGACATTTGCACATCTGGATGCAACAACAGTACTTTCACGTTCTATTGTAGAGCTGGGTATTTATCCCGCAGTAGATCCTCTGGAGTCCACATCCAGAATTCTGGACCCACGTATTGTAGGTGAAGAACATTATCAGGTAGCAAGAGGTGTGCAGCAGATTCTGCAGAAATATAAGGAATTACAGGATATTATTGCAATCCTTGGTATGGATGAACTTTCAGAAGATGATAAGCTGGTAGTAGGTCGTGCCAGAAAGATCCAGAGATTCCTTTCACAGCCATTCCATGTAGCAGAGCAGTTTACCGGTGTGGATGGTAAATATGTACCGATTGCAGAGACGATCAGAGGCTTTAAGGAGATACTGGAAGGTAAACATGATGATATACCGGAAGGTCATTTCTTAAATGCCGGAACCATTGATGATGTAGTAGCCCGTGCAAAGTAAGGGGTGAGCAAATGGCAGAAAAGTTCAAACTGACAATCGTGACACCTGACCGTGAATTCTTTGACGAAGAAGTGGATATGGTGGAATTTAATACGACGGAAGGTGAAATCGGTATTTATAAGGGACATGCACCTCTGACTGTTATCGTGGCTCCCGGAGCGCTTAAGATCACACAGGGAGAGACAGTTAAGAATGCAGCTTTGCATGCCGGCTTTGTACAGATTTTGCAGGATGAAGTTACGATTCTGGCAGAAATCATTGAATGGCCGGGAGAAATTGATGAGGCGCGGGCCCAGGCGGCAAAAGAGAGGGCGCAGGAGAGACTGCGCAGCAGAGCAAATATCGATGTGGCAAGAGCAGAAGCAGCACTGATGCGTTCTATTACGCGTATCAATGCAGCGCAGCTTAGATAAAGACAGTAACACCAAAAATAAGGAAGCGCATATGATAATCATAAAAAGGCAGGAGGAAATGCCATGGATTATCGTAGGGCGCTTCCTTTTTATCATGCATATCCTCAGTATGATAACTGGAATCAGTTGGACGAGGACAGAGTTGTACAGGATCTGGAATATTTGCAGCAGATGTATCCGGCGTATGCCAGAAGATATCAGGTAAAAATCGCACAGATGCTGGACCGGATGGATTATGATGGCAGCATGATCTATGATCAGTATCCGGACCGGTGGCATCTGGAGAAATTCGTAGACAGTATCATGACAGTGCTGAAAAATGAAGAACAGGCGGCTGCCGGGGAGAATGCACAGAATGATGCAAAATGGTCCTGGATCCGGGAACTGATCACGGTGCTGGTATATTATGAAATACTCAAAAGACGTAATAAAAGAAAGAATTATTATATATTTTAAATGCATATGTCAAAGCAGGGACCTGGTTTACGAAAATGAGATAAACAGCAATCTTGCGGATTGCCGGTAATTGCAGTAAAATGTAAACTATTCAGAACCATGCAGTTGAGACGAAAACAGCCTTTGACCTGCGAATGAGGTTTCTGAATAGTTTACCCAGGATAGAGGAGGATACCTATGTCTACATTGGAACAACTGATCACAGAATATATATCAAAACAGATTATTTTTACAGCAATTATTGCAAGTAACCCGAGAGATAAAGAGAAAGTAAGTAAGGTAAAAATACGTCCGGTCATGATAAAGGACAGGCTTACTTATCAGGCAGAGCAGCTCAGCCACAATAAGGCGTATCATACGAATCTCGAGCCGGAAAGCCTTTCCGGGTATATGAACGGGCTGCTGGAGGATTTTAAACAGATAGAACTGGATACAGAGACAGAACATATTACGGTGCTCGTAAGTAAGAAGGGAAAGGTTACGATAAACAAAAAGGTACAGAAGAACGGGCAGAAGGTATCAGCACAGGAAATGACACATAACAAGACAAAACAGTATGTGCTGGAAGAAGGCATCTGTGTTCCCTTTCTGGTAGATCTGGGAGTACAGACGCAGGAAGGACGCATTGTAAAAGCAAAATATGATAAGTTCCGCCAGATCAACCGTTATCTGGAATTTGTAAGAGATATTCTTCCCAGTCTGCCGAAAGACAGGACGTTAACGATCATTGATTTTGGATGCGGCAAGTCTTATCTTACTTTTGCTTTGTATTATTATCTGACTGTTTTGCATAAATTTGACATTCGCGTCATAGGATTAGATTTGAAGGAAGATGTTATAGACAAGTGTAATGCGCTCAGCCGCAAATATGGGTATGATGGACTTACGTTTCATGTAGGGGATATCAGTACTTATGAGGGTGTGGATGAAGTTGATATGGTCGTAACGCTTCATGCATGTGATACAGCGACAGACTATGCACTTGCCAAGGCAGTGAAATGGAATGCCAAAGTTATTTTATCAGTGCCATGCTGTCAACATGAACTTAACCGTCAGATCAAGTGCAGCCAATTGGAAGCTGCTACGAAATATGGACTGATCAGGGAACGTATGGCTGCATTGCTCACAGATGCAATACGTGCGGATCTGCTGGAAGAACATGGATATGAAACGCAGATACTGGAATTCATAGACATGGAACACACACCTAAAAATATTCTGATCAGGGCTGTAAAGAAACAGGGTATGAAGTATGGTTCCAAAGCCGGAAAGACTCAGACAACGGACGAGCTGATAGATTTTCTTCAGGTCGATCCTACACTGCGTAAGCTGCTGGAGAGAGAATAAGTATGAAAAAAGTCATTATAAAAATAATTGTCTGCATCTGTGTTTTTCTGATTACGCTTTTTATCAGCAGTAATGTATACAATCAGGGAAATGCAGATATGACTTCTGAAATGAGCAAGGCGTCATTACCATTAGTCCATATGGTAACAGATGGCGTGTCTTTTAATACGCTGCACGGTCTGAAAGAGGAAATAGACGGTTGCTTTATGAGAGATACGCTGACCCCGCTTGGCGATAACCGTTCCCTGTCTTTTGTCATAAATAAATATGGAAATGTGATCGACAGTCTGTCCTTTGAAGTTCGCAGCATTGATGGAACCAGACTGGTGGAAAAGACAGACATAATCGGTTATAAAGAGGCGGGAGATAATATAACTGCCAGTATCACGGTAAAGGATCTGATCGAGCAGGATGTGGAATATAACTGGATACTTCTGGTAACAGTGCAGGGAGAAACCCTCCGGTATTATACCAGGATCATTGACACAAGTGATTATCATCTCACAGAGAAACTGGCATTTATAAGGGACTTCCATGATAAGACTTTTGATGCTGAGAGAATCAATGAGCTTAGTACGTACATGGAATCAAATTCTAAAGGAGATAACACGACACTTGCCAAAGTAGACATCCACAGCAGCCTGAGTCAGGTTGGATGGGCAGGACTGGATGTGAAACAGGAAACAGATCCGGATATTATTGTAAGTGAGATCGATGGACAGACGGCAGCACTTAGAAATAACTATATCGTTTCCATATCCGAGGGAAAACAGAAAAATTATTATAACATCAGTGAGTATTATCGAATACGTTATACAACGGACAGAATGTATCTGCTGGATTTTGAAAGGACGATGGATCAGATCTTTGATCCGCAGGCAGATGTATATGCAAGTAATAAGATCATGCTCGGTATCCGACAGGATGCAGTTGAGATGATGGAGAGTGATGGGGGCGGCAATCTGGCATTTATTAATGAAAACCAGTTGTTCTGTTATCATTCAGCAGATAAGAAAATGGCATGCTTGTTTGGCTTTTATGACAAGGACAGTAATGGGTATGATATCAGAACAACCTATGACCACCATGGGATCAAGATATTGAATGTGGACGAGACCGGGAATGTTACTTTCATGGTATATGGCTATATGAACAGAGGAATTCATGAAGGAACGGTAGGTATTCTGGTTTATGAATATAATGGTATGCTCAATACGATCGAGGAGCAGATATTTATTCCCTGCAATGAAGCATATGCAGTGTTAAAGGCAGATGTGGAACAGTTGTCCTTTGTGAATAAAAGCGGAGTCCTGTACTTATATCTGGATGGTTCCATATTGGCGATCGACCTGCCGCAAGGTTCTTATTCGGAGATTGCAACACAGGTTCAGGAGGGAAGCTTTCAGGTGTCACAGAAGGAAGAAATGCTTGTATGGCAGAATTCTGCGGATGCATATGATTGTACCAGACTCATACTGATGAACCTTAACACAGGAAATACGAGGGAAATCAGTGCGACGGGTAATAACCGCATGATGCCTCTTGGTTTTATGAATGAAGACTTGATATATGGAGTGGCAGATTATAATGACATCAGAAGGGACTCTTCCGGTTCCATTACATTTCCAATGTATGCGGTCTATATTCAGAATGAACGTGGAGATGTCCTCAAAAGCTATAAACAACAGGGTGTGTATGTAGTAGGAAGCTCTGTAAAAGACAATCTCATTACTCTGAAAAGAGTACAGAAGGATAATGAGGGAGGCTATACACAGATCGCAGATGACCAGATCGTAAATAATATAGTAGAAGAAAATGGATATAACAGTTGGGAGACAGTCACTACACAAAAATACGAAACGATCGTGCAGTTGGTGGTAAAAAGTACGATCGAAACCAAAAATCTTAAGTATACAATGCCAAAAGAGGTTCTCTATGAAGGTTCAAAAGATATGATCGTTACAATAGAAGAACCGATAGACAGATACTATGTTTATGGCAAGGATGGCGTTATGGGAACATTTTCACATCCGGCAAATGCGATCAATCTTGCCTATTCTATTAGCGGCACTGTAGTAAATGAGAAGGGCGGTTATATATGGAAGAAGACAGGACGCAGCATAAGAAACCAGATCATGGCAATTACCGGAACGCAGATCGATGAGGATACTTCACAACTGGCAGTATGTCTGGAAACGATTTTAGGATATGCGGGTTCTGCGAGAAATGTGCAGGCACTATTGGATAAGGGAATGACAGCAACACAGATTCTTTCAGAAGGAATATCTGACGCAAGAATTCTTGAGTTGAGCGGTGTCAGCCTGGATGCAATTCTTTACTACGTAAATCAGGATATTCCGGTACTGGCATCTTTAAATGATAACAGTGCTGTACTGGTGATCGGATTTAATGAACAGAATATTGTAGTGATGGACCCAAAGACAGGAACAGTGTATAAGAAGGGGATGAATGACTCCACACAGTGGTTTGAGGAGAATGGTAATCAGTTTGTCACATACGTATATGAAAAATAGCCTTTGTTATGTATACAATGTATTGTCAGAATATTCAGAAAATGATATAATTTCTGTTGTATATAAAAATAATTAGGGCTAAAACACATAAAAGGTAGACATAATTGCCCGGAAAGAACATGGAGGGAATTCAAATGAAAAGAAGATGGAGCTTTCGACTTGCTCTGGTTATGCTGTTCGCTCTGTTGATGCAGATGACTGTATGTGCTGCAGGATCAACAGTAACGATCAACAGCTGTACGATTGCAGGCGATACCGTGACACTTGTGGCTACCGGGGCTGTACCGGCATCAGATGATGGTATGTATTATCTGTTTGAACTGAAGCCATATCAGACAGAAGTAGGTGCAAGAGCAGATTTCTGTGCATCCACACCAGCAGCCGAAACGGCAATTTTTACGACATCTCTGGATTTTAACAAGGCAGGAAGCAAACTGTATTCCAGATTTGTTGTAACCACAAGACAGGGTGGATTATTTGTACCGGTCAGCAATGAAATGTATATTACGAATCCGGAAGCTGTAGCAACCAAAGCAACAGGTTATCCGATCAAGGCAAAGAAAGGTCTGACAGCAGACTGGAGATACAGTGATGAATTAAGCTCATTAGGAGCAGGATATGCAGCTTATGAACTTGATATCAGCAGATTCTGTACCGGTGGAGGTACTAACTATACTTATAATGGTAAGAACTACAGTTTTAATTCAGGTGTAGTAACTGAATATGATGTTGTCTGCCAGAAGTTTGCTAACCAGGGCTGCAATGTGGTTATGGTTATCAAGAACTCTTTTAATGCAGCAACAGCAGATCTGATCCTGCCAACAGCACGTGTAGCAGGAAAGAACTGCTATGCACTGAATACAGCAGAACAGGGTGGTGCAGAGAAGATCGAAGCACTGATGTCTTTCCTGGCTAACAGATATTCAGGTTCTAAGGGAACGATCCATACATGGATCATTGGTAATGAAATCAATAATAACTCACCATGGCATTATGCAGGTGATATGAACGCAGAAGCTTTTGCCGCACAGTATGCAAAAGAATTTCGTCTGTGTTATAACGCGATCAAGAGTCAGAATGCAGGAGCCAGAGTATTCTTGAACATTGATCAGCGCTGGACTTGGGAAGACGGTACAGCCAATCAGTATGCAGCAAAAACAGTACTGGATAATTTTGCAAGCAATATCAACCAGAGTGGCAACATAGACTGGGGATTATCTTTACATCCACATCCGGTTCCATTATTTAACTGCCAGTTCTGGAATATGCCGGCAGGTTATGCAGGATTAAAACTGATCGACCATACAGATAACTCCAAGATGGTAAATCCTACCAATGTAGATGTGGTGACCAATCATATGACGCAGTCATCCATGCTGGCACCAAACGGAAATGTAAGACATATTCTCATTTCAGAAATGGGCTTTACATCTTATAATGCGCAGCTGCCTACAGATGAAACGATTCAGGCAGCAGCTATGGTATATGCTTATAAGCTGACCTCCTCCAATCCTTTCATTGAGGGTATTATTATTCACAGACAGGTCGATCATGCATCTGAGATCGTATCAGACGGCATGGCAGTAGGTATCAGAACAGAGACCGCACCGAAATATGCATATAATGTATTTAAGTATATGGATACCGGAAATACAGCCTATACAGACTTTGCTCTGCCAATTATCGGTGCTACGAGTTGGGCCGATTTGGGATTAAACTAATCAATCTATGACAATCGGGAGGGTATAATGAGAAAAAAAATTACTTTATGGGGTGCGTTATGTCTGATCATGGTATGCATGATACAGATGACAGTATCAGCAGCCACGACAGTAACGATCAGTCAGTGCATCATCAGTGGCACTAATCAGGTAACGGTTACAGCCAGTGCTTCTGCAACGACACCAAGCGATGATAATAATTATTATTTATTCGCTTTGCAGCCTTATGAAACAGCGATTGGTTCCAGAACGGATTTCTGCGCACAGACGGCTAAAGCATCAGCGTTGACCTTTGTAACGACACTGGATCAGGGAACAACAGCATCCAAACTGTATGCAAAGTTTGTTGTGGCAGTAAAGACAGGCGGCAGTTACGTGGCAGTCAGTCCGGAATTCTACATTACGAATCCGGAAGCAGTTGCAGCTAAGACCGCAGTAAATCCTGTGATGACATCCATCAAAGGTATTACTGCAGATAATGCAGCAATCATGGATCTGGCTAATCTGGGAGTACAGCATGCAAGCTATGAAATCGCTGTAGACAGATTTTTCCAGCCATCAGCT
>CAYRAW010000001.1:0-56400 GCA_964422225.1 uncultured Roseburia sp. | reverse complement strand
TAGAGAAGTATCTTGAAACTGCAAGATAGAGATAATCGGTAATAATTGTTGCCTTTCACGTAATTATTAAAAAAATATTTTCAAACAATATATATCGTGATATAATATTTGTATGAAAATTTGCGCATTTATAACAATATTATGAGATAACGCAAAGTAATTACGAATATGAAAGGGGTAACTATTATGGGACAAACACAAAAGGTGACTTTTATTCATTCAATTTCATTCAAAATTGTTTTGCTTGTAATTGCCATCGCGATTTTTACACTGATAGGAAGTGTGATAAGTGCTTATAACGAAGCAAAAAACATTTTGGAAGAGTCGAATGAGAACTACATCCTGAGTCTGGCAGAACAGGGAGCACAGACAATCACCAATATTCCGGAGGAACTTATCAATTCGGATGAGTATGCGGCGGTTATGCAGGGGATTGAGATGAAGGGAATTGATTCCGCATATGCATATCTGGTTTCTGCGGACGGAACTATGTTATATCATCCTACAGCAGAAAAGATAGGGCAATCCGTAGAAAATTCCGTGATCAAAGGTGTTGTGGCAGAGATCGAAGCAGGCAAGACTCCACAAAATGAAGTTGTAGAATATGACTATAAAGGTGAGATCAAGTACGCAGGCTATGCGCTGACCGGTGATAACTCGATTGTAGTTGTCACAGCAGATAAAAGCGACATTACAGATCCCTTAAGCAGAATGATCAATTATATGTTTGGCTGTGCATTGGGAACACTGATCATTTCTGTGATAGCAGGATATATGGTGAGCAAGTTCATCTGCAAGCCGATCCAACAGATGACGGAGATTGTAGAAAAGACAGCCAGACTGGACTTTACGTCAACAGAAAATGGAAGTAGTCTTAGAAAACGTCATGATGAGACAGGATTGATGGCACGGGAAGTTCACCTGATGCGTGGTAATCTTAGAGATATCGTTACAAACATTAATGAAACAAGTGGACAGATTACGGTAAATGTGGATGGATTGAAGCAGGTAACAGATTTGATCAATACCATGTGTACAGATAATTCTGCTACAACAGAGCAATTGGCAGCAGGTATGGAAGAAGCAGCAGCGACTACCATAAATGTGAACGAAAACGTACAGGATATGAAGCAGAATGCAGAAGACATTGAACAAATGGCTCAGCAGGGTGCTCAGCAGTCTGACGAAGTTATGCAAAGAGCAAAAAATCTTGGCAATAAAACAGAACAGGCAAGCAACCGAACCATGCAGATGTATCAGAATGTGAAAGACAAGTCTGAGAAAGCCATAGAAGGTTCTAAGGCAGTCGATAAGATCAATGAACTGACTGGTACGATCATGGAAATCTCGTCCCAGACAGGGCTTCTGGCACTTAATGCGAGCATAGAAGCTGCAAGAGCGGGCGAAGCAGGTAAAGGCTTTGCAGTTGTGGCAACAGAGATAGGAAGCCTTGCAGATCAGACGACCAGAGCGATTGAAGATATTGGAACGATTGTCAAGGAAGTAAATGAGGCAGTTGCCAATATGACAGAATGTATGAAAGAAACGACAGAGTTCTTGGAACAGTCAGTTCTGGCTGATTATAAAGAATTTAAGGAAGTCAGTGTTCAGTATCAGGAAGATGCAGATGCATATGGAAATGACATGAATCAGGTAAGAGATGCAGTCAATCAGCTTGCCGGACTTGCTGTGACATCTGCAGGTGCACTGGATGGCATTAAGGATACTGTAAATGAATCTGCAACCGGAGTTACGGATATTGCGCAGAAGACCAGCGATATGGTATCAAAGGCAGTAGAAGCGAATGATATGGTAACAGAATGTTACAGCTGCGCAGATAATTTAAAAGCCATTGTAGCCAGATTTAAATTACATTAAACTAAATCCCCTGTTTTGCGGTAAGCGAATCAGGGGATTTTGTATTGACAAATTTATGTAAACCATCTATACTGTACCTTGCTAATAAATTAAAAGTATTAACCGCTAGGGGAGCACATCGCTGAGATTGAATCATGATGAGGATCATAATTCTAACCCTTACTACTTGAACCGGATAATACCGGCGGAAGGAAGCAGGAATTTACATATGAAAAAAGCAGTGCAGCCATGCGCTGTTTGGGTCAGATATGTAGATACGGTGTGATTCCTCCTCGCGCAAACGAAGGAGGATTTTTTATGTTGTACAATGTTGTAGTGAATGACTGGGGCGAGACTACGTATGTCCCCACCACCCTTGGTAACGTTCTGTTGGCAGTGGTAATTATTGCCCTGCTTGGAATTGCCATGTATTTTGCCGGAAAGGGCAATCAGAAAGTTACGAAGAAGCTTTCTGCCAAGCAGTTGGCATTTTGCGCCCTGGCAATTGCCCTTGGTACTGTTTTATCTAATATTAAGGTATTTCATTTCCCAACAGGTGGATCTATTACCCTGTTATCTATGCTGATGATCGCACTGCCCGGTTACTGGTTTGGACTTGGGGCAGGAATTATAACCGGTGTGGCATATGGCATGTTACAACTCCTGATCGATCCCTATGTGCTGTATCCGATGCAGCTTGTAGTGGATTATCTTCTGGCTTTTGGTGCACTGGGACTTTCCGGTCTGTTTATGAATGCGAAGAATGGTCTGCTCAAAGGATATCTGGCAGGCGTTGCCGGCAGATATGTATTTGCAGTGATTTCAGGATGGCTTTTCTTTGGTGCTTATGCATGGGAGGGATGGAATCCATTGCCCTACTCTTTGGTCTATAATGCAATCTATATTTTTGCAGAAGCAGCAGTGACGGTTGTTATCCTGTGTATTCCCCCTGTAAAAAATGCACTTGCCCGTGTAAAGAAAATGGCAGTAGAATAGGTATATTTTTCCACAACCTACTTGACACCTCCCTGAATATTCCGTATCATTTTAGTATAGATGAAATCGGTTTCAAAGGGAGGTGTCTTTTTGCAGAATAATGAAAACAAAACAATTACAATATATGATATAGCAAAGGAAGCAGGCGTATCTGCCTCTACAGTATCCAGGGTACTGACCAACAGCGCCAATGTGCGCAGTGAGAAGAAGGAAAAGATTCTGGCACTGATAGATAAATATAACTTTAAACCCAATGTTATGGCAAGAGGTCTGGCAGATACCAAAACGCATACAATAGGAATCTTATCTGCAGACATCAGAAACCCTTATTATGCTGCCATGTTCGTTGCCTGCGAAAAAGCGGCAAGAGAAGCCGGATATACAGCAGTATTGTGTAATTTCCTTGGAAATGAGGAGACAGAGAAGAAACTTTTGGTGAGTCTGCAGGAACAGCAGGTAGATGCCATTATTCAATTTGGCGGCAGGGTGGATGATCTGGTTTCCAGGGAAGATTATGTGGAATTGGTAAATCAGGTCATGGCAAAGACTCCCGTTGTAGTGACAGGGAAACTGGATGGAACCAGATGCCATGCAGTACGTATTGACAGCATGCAGGCAATGGAACTTCTGATGGATCATCTGTTGAACCTGGGACATAGAAGAATTGCTCTGATAGGTGGTAATCATGAGGTTCTGGCTACTTTTGAAAAATACCAGCGGTATAAGCAGATACTAAATGAGAGGCATATCGACTATGATCCCCAACTGGTAACAGATCATGGTGGGTATGATTTCGAAACGGCATATAAACAGACTGCCCAGATGCTGGATGCCGGAGTGAAGATGACGGCAATTATTGCAATTAACGATTTTTCAGCGATGGGAATCATGAAATGCCTGACAGAGAGAGGATATCAGATCCCGGAAGATGTATCGGTAGTAAGCTATGATAATACTTATATGGCAGAGATGGGAATTCCGCCTCTGACCAGTGTGGACTATAATTATGAAGAATACGGCAGAAAGCTGATAGATACGGCAATAGCTTTGATAGAAGGCAGAAAAGTCGGACGGCTTCGAATGGTCATGCCTACTCTGGTAGTACGCCAGAGCAGCGGTATCTGCAAGGACAAAGGATGATACATTGAAGTCGATTTCACGATTAATTGAGTATAAAAAGGATTTTGTACAGTAACAAAATCCTTTTTTACTTGTTTGAAAGATAAAATGCACATAAATCAATCTCGTATATTGTACAAAAGAACCAAATCTGAACAAAATGTGTCCGAAACATTGACGAACATAAATAAATAGTGCTAATATTTAAACATGAAATCGGTTGCAAAACAGCAAATTAACAAGGGAGGTTGCAATTATGGGAAAAGCAAAAGTAAAAGTTGCAAAGCCAAAATCCGGGTTAACGTTTTTTCAGAAGGTAAAGCGTTCAAAAATATTGCTGCTGATGTGTTTGCCGGCAATTCTGTTCTTCCTGGCATTCAGCTATGCACCACTGCCGGGTATATGGGTTGCTTTTGTAAAATACAATTACAGAGATGGTATTTTTGGAAGTAAGTTCGTGGGGTTACAGAACTTTGAATTCCTGGCTCAGTCAGGTAAATTACTGACATTGACCAGAAATACAATTCTCTACAATCTGGCATTTATTATTTTAGGAAATGTCATCGCAGTATTTATTGCGATCCTGCTCAATGAGATTCAGAGTAAATGGTTCAAGAAGGTATCTCAGACAATGATGTTCCTGCCATACTTCATTTCACAGGTTCTGGTAGGCGTTCTGGTATACAACCTGCTCAACTATGATTTCGGATTTGTAAATGGGATCATCAGAGCATTTGGTGGTTCAGAGGATCAGTTGTTGAATCCTTACGGTAATCCTAACGTATGGCCGGTGCTGATGGTACTTATCCATTTATGGCAGAAGACAGGATACAACTCAGTTGTATACTTCGCAGCGATCTGTGGTATTGATTCAGAGATCATTGAAGCGGCTAAGGTGGATGGAGCAAATGGTTTCCAGAAGATTCGTTACATCATTCTTCCAAGCCTGAAACCAACAATTGTTATCCTGCTGCTGTTTGCATTAGGTGGTATTGTAAAAGGCGATTTCGGTCTTTTCTATAATATAGTAGGTACCAACTCATTACTTTATCCTACAACAGATATTATTGAAACCTATGTATATCGTGCAACAATGACAGACTTTAACTTCTCTTATGCTTCAGCAGTTGGTCTGTACCAGTCCATTATCGGTTTTGTTATGGTCATGGTAGTAAATGGCGTAGTTAAGAAGATTGAACCTGACTACTCATTATTCTAGGGATTGGAGGAATGTAAGATGGCAAAGAAAAAAGATTTGGATTTAATGACCTCCAGCGCAAAGGTAAAACTTGGGGCATCAGATATTATAATCAGAGCAATTGGTTATATCATAGTAACATTATATTCTATCTGCTGTATCTTCCCGTTCCTGATCATCGTGGCATCATCTTTTACCAGTGAACAGGTGATCAGAGCAGAAGGCGTAAAGCTCATTCCCAAGGATGTGACATTAGAGGCTTACGATATGGTATGTAAGGGTGGTACGATCTGGTGGTCATATTTATTAACGATCGTACTTACCATAGTCGGTACTGCGATTGGTCTGTCCTGTATCGCAATGGCAGGTTATGCATTACAGAGAAAAGATTTCCCGTTTAGAAACGGACTTTCCTTCTATGTATACTTTACCAGTTTATTTCAGGCAGGTCTTGCTCCTTACTATCTGCTGATGGTACAGACATACCACTTAAAGGACAGTTATCTGGCAGTATTATTACCTTTGCTGATGTCGCCATGGCTGATCATTCTTATGAAGAACTTCGTTAAGAGCATTCCTCATGAGATCACAGAGTCAGGTAAGATAGACGGTGCAGGTGACTTCAGAATATTCGTATCACTGATCCTTCCTATGTTAAAACCGGCACTGGCAACCATTGGATTATTCCTTGCCTTAGGCTACTGGAATGAATGGTATCAGTCATCTTTGTTCTTAAGTTCAAATGTGAAGGTTATTCCTTTGCAGTTCAACCTGTATCGAGTTGTAAATGAAGCACAGAGTTTAAAGAACTCCAT
The DNA here is from genome assembly GCA_964422225.1 of uncultured Roseburia sp. GTDB lineage: Bacteria > Bacillota > Clostridia > Lachnospirales > Lachnospiraceae > COE1. Next base: position 50,415 of record CAYRAW010000001.1, on the reverse strand, counting down.
TGCAGGACAGTATGTAACGGTAACGGATCTGCCGACTGAAACCCTGAAGATGGCTACAGCGTGTCTGGCAACCGGACCGATCGTATTGTTATATCCTTTCGTACAGAAATATTTCATCGGTGGTATTACTGTAGGTGCAGTTAAGGGTTAATGGAGCATCAATAACAGGAATGTAGACCTCGTAAAGAGGATTACATATAGCTGCCATGGGCATGGGGTTAAGTTACATGGCACAAGAGCAATAAACTTATTATATTTATATTTAGGAGGACAATCTATGAAAAAGAAATTAGTATCCTTACTTCTGGCAACAACAATGGTTGCAGGACTGGTAGGCTGCGGCAGCTCAAATGATGGTTCATCAGATACTAGCGCAACAACAGATACAAAGTCTGAGACATCTGCAACAACTGCTGAAACATCATCAACAGAAGCTGCTTCAACAGAAACAGCCGACATTGATACTTCAGAGCATGTAGTCATCACATATATGACAACAGGTGGTTCTGATGAGGGTAATGGCAATGCAGATATGCTTGCCAAATTAAATGAGATCTTAACAGAGAAAGTGAATGCAGAATTAAAAATTTATCACATTGACTGGACAAATTACTTATCTGTATATAATCTGACACTGGCACAGATGGATGGTTCTGTAGACTTGGTTGGTACAGCTTCTGACTGGCTTGATGCGTGGCCAAATGCCAAGAATGGTGCATTCCTTGAATTATCAGAGGATATGTTAAAGACATACGCTCCTCAGACTTGGGAAAGTGTTTCTCCTGAACACTGGGATCTGTGTAAGTACGATGGAGAAATCTATCTGATACCTGAAGACAACTATGCACAGTGGACTAACCACGGTTTTGCATATCGTCTTGACTGGGCTAAGGAAGCAGGACTTGCAGATGGTGTAAAGAGCTGGGAAGATCTGACAACATACTTCAAGTATGTAAAAGATGCTTATGGCAGTGATCTGAAATATCTGTGGGATTCAGACGGTACACAGTATAACCAGATGGTTGGTGGCTGGATCACCTCTCACAGCAATTATGTATCAATTGATGGTCTGAATTCCGGCGCTATGTGGGGCGGCAGCAAGGATGATCTTTACACAGTATATTCACCTTACATGACAGATACAGATTCTCTTGTAGAATATGCGAAGTTAATGAAAGAGTGGAATGAACTGGGAGTATTCCCTACTAACGTTCTGAACAATACATCTTCTCAGAACAGAGATGAATACAGAGTTGGTCAGGTTGCAGTAGAACAGCATCATACACAGACCTGGACAGATCTGTGCTCACACACATCATCCAATACAATTTATGATACAGATGAAGATGCAGAGACAGGCTTCTTCTACTTTGGTGAAGAAACAGGTAACGTAGTAGCACTTTCCATTACTCATGGTGCAATGGCTGTATCTGCCGGTTCCAAGAATCCTGAGAGAGCATTGATGGTATATGACTTATTGAGAAATGATCCAGAGTGCTATCGTCTCTTCAACTATGGTATTGAAGGTGTTCAGTATGAAATCGACGAGAATGGCATGAAGTATACACCTGATACTTATGATTCAACAACTCAGGAAATCCAGACAAACTTCTGGTGGGGACGTAATGACGACCTTGAACTTAAGGATGCTACAAGAAACTGGGATGCAATTGATGCACTTTATGCAGAATATGATTCAATTAAGATCGACTATCCATATGGTCAGTTCATTCCTGATGTAGATGATATTCAGGGTAAGATCGATAACGTATCAAGTGTACAGGAAGAGTACATGAAGCAGATCTCCTTTGGTCTTTACAGCGGTACTGCAGAAGATATCGTTGCAGAGTATCAGGCAGCACTTGAAAAGGCTGGCATCAATGATGTAACAGCTGCTCTTCAGACACAGATTGATGCATTATACAAATAAGTTGTAAAACATACTTGAAATAATTCTGGTATAAGATTTCATACAAAGGGTGTACACAAAGCTTCGCTTAGAAGTGAGGTACACCCTTTTGATTTGAAAAGTTATTGAACGATACAGAAAGGCATGGTATATCTATGGGACAATTCGAAATCAAAGATAATTTTTATCTGAATGGTGAACCTTTTCAGGTAATATCCGGAAGCATTCATTATTTCCGCGTTGTGCCGGAATACTGGCGTGATCGATTAGAAAAATTAAAGGCCATGGGATGCAACACGGTAGAGACTTATATTCCATGGAACATGCACGAACCAAACAAAGGTGAATATCATTTTGAAGGTATTCTGGACATTGAGCGGTTCGTACATTTGGCACAGGAATTGGGACTATATGTGATACTGCGTCCTTCTCCTTATATCTGCGCTGAATGGGAGTTTGGCGGGCTTCCGGCATGGCTGCTAAAAGAAGATGGCATGCGGCTTCGTGCGGTATATGAACCATTTTTAAAACATATCAGAGAATACTATGCAGTATTGATGCCAAAACTCTTACCACTGCAGATCACACAGGGTGGTCCTGTTATTATGATGCAGGTGGAAAATGAATATGGTTACTATGGTGATGATACCAGGTACATGGAGATCATGCGTGATATTATGGTAGAATCCGGTGTCGAAGTACCTCTTATCAGTTCTGATGGACCTTTTGATGAATCCCTAAGCTGTGGTAAGGTAGATGGCGTACAGGTTATGGGGAATTTTGGCTCCAGAACAAAGGAACGTTTTGAAGTCCTTTCACGCTACAATGATGGCGGTCCGCTTATGTGTGCTGAGTTCTGGGTAGGCTGGTTTGACCATTGGGGCAATGGCGGCCATATGAAGGGCAATCCTGACAGTCCTGCAGATCTGGACGATATGCTGGATATGGGACATGTGAATATCTATATGTTCGAGGGCGGAACGAACTTCGGATTTATGAACGGGTCTAATTACTATGATCAGATCACGCCGGATGTAACTTCCTATGATTATGATGCCCTTTTGACAGAGGCAGGAGATATTACCCCCAAATATGAGGCTTTCCAGAAGGTAATCTCCAAGTATGCATCGATTCCGGAAGTGACTCTGAGCACACCTATCCATAAAAAGGCATACGGTGAGTTTACGGCAGCTGCACGGGTAGGACTGTTTGAAACTTTGGGGGATATTTCTACCCCAATTGTGGATACTTTCCCGATATGTATGGAGAAATGTGGACAGAATTATGGATATATTCTCTATCATTCGCCACTTGCAAAGGAAAAGAACATAGAACGGATTCGTCTCTGGGGGGCAAACGACAGAGCTAAACTCTATGTAGATCATAAACCACTGACAACTCTGTACGACAGACAGCTTCTTGGAGAGTACAGTGTGCAGCTGGATCAGGTCGTTATGGCAGAGGATATGAATGCCATGAAGTCAGATACACCTGAATTTAAGCAGGAGCCTGTGACTTTCAAGGCAGGTGCGCCGCTGGATATTCTGGTGGAAAATATGGGACGTGTGAATTTCGGACCTATGATGGAACATCAGCACAAAGGAATTAAAGACTGTGTGCAGATCAACGGACATATGCACTATAACTGGACAATGTATCCGCTTCCTCTGGATAACGTGGATAAGATAGATTTCACAAAAGGTTATACAGAAGGACTTCCTGCATTCTATCGATTTGAACTGGAAGTGGATGAGAAAGCAGATACTTTCCTTGAACTGGATGGATGGGGAAAAGGCTGTGTATTCTTAAATGGATTTAATCTGGGACGATTCTGGGAGATTGGACCACAGAAGAGACTTTATATACCTGCTCCACTGTTAAAAGAAGGAAAAAATGAAATCATAGTTTTTGAAACAGAAGGTAAGGCAACAGGAAAAATTGCATTAAAAGACGAACCTGATATTGGTTAATAATAAACAGCTCATTGTTATGAAAATACATAGCAATGAGCTGTTTTGTATATGTGTCTGATGATGTATTTTTAGAAAACAGAGGGTAATGTCACAGTCTTTGTCTTTAACATTTCGCCACGAATGGTTATGGTAGTTTCCTGTGCGGAATCAGCCAGAACGTAGACCATTAGCTGTCCATGGTATGCGCGGCGGCTATTAGAAGAATATTCTGTAACGTCTGACAGATCACCATTTTCCAAACCTATTAACCTGCCGCTTGTAACCTCTATCTGCAGCATGGTGCTTGCCTGATAAGAGGGATTACCGTTAAAATCTGATAGAGAAACTGCAATCTGATACAGAGGAAGCGTGCTGGTAAGTTTTGATACGTATGTCATATTTTCTTTTGGTGTATTCTCATCAATTCTATAAATATCTGTTTGGATCTGGCAGCCTGCTCCTGTGGAATAGAGTGCATGACTGATATTTTGATGGACGCCTGTTCCAGTCGTTTTTAATTCACCTGGAGCAAAAGGAAGAGTTATCAGAATGCAGTCAGCATCGTTGTCTTTTTGATAGATTCCTTTGCTCTGTCCATTCAGGAAAAGCTCGACTTCCGGCAGGTTCGTATAGCATTTTACTACAACTTCTTCACCATGCAGATAATCCCAACATTCATGGACAGGGGCAAATTCACAATCTATTGCACGCCGGAAGGTCTCGCCCCAGGCTGTAGTGCAGCTCTGTTCTCTGGATACAGTAGCCAGATGGATCATGGGAATGGCAGACCACATGCTCTGCCGTCTGTAGTAACCAGCCTTTTCAAATCCTGCAAGAGTCATAAGTCCGGCTCCGGAGCCGTGGATCGGCCAGCCGTGTGCTTCACCCAGATAATCAATGCCTGTCCACAGAAACTGACCGGAGATATAAGCATTGTCAGTAACGGCTTTCCATGCTGAGAGACTGTGTCCGTTCTCACTGCCAAGAAAAGGCTTATCAGGGAAGGCCTCATGGTGTTCCTGGTATAAATGCTCCTTATAATTAAATCCAACAACGTCCAAAGGATCAAGGAATCCCAGTCTGGCTGATAATTCAGGAAAGGCAGCAGCCAGTGTTGCAGGGTGCGTGGTATCGGTCTTATGAACAATATCACACAGTTCTTTTGCAAGGACTGCCAGGCGATCGGCATTTGGACGGGAAGGATTATACATTCTTTCGGCAGCCGGTTTGTCTGCATCATTGTTGCCTGTCATAGACTGGAAACTCGGGTGACAATAAGGGTCATTGGGATAATCGATCTCGTTGCCGATACTCCACATAATGATGCTTGGGTGGTTCCGATCGCGTCGTATCATATCTACCAGATCTTTTTCATGCCATTGCGGGAAGTTGACATAATAACCCTGATGTTTGGGAGGGTATACATTATGTCCTGTGCTCCATTTGTTTTTGGGCCCTTCCCATTCGTCAAAGGCTTCATCAATGACGAAGAATCCCAGAGCATCACATAAGGCGTATAGTTCCGGCATATGTGGGTTATGACTCATACGGATGGCATTACATCCCATTGACTTTAATTTGGCTAATCTTCGGTGCCATACTGAAGCAGGAACTGCATTGCCGAAGCAGCCTGCATCTTCATGCAGGCAGACACCCTTCAACAGATAAGGGGTATCATTGAGAAAGAAGCCTTTATCTGCATCAAAGCGCAGAGAACGGATTCCTGTCTTCTGTGTATCCGCAAGAGTATTTACTGTTCCGTTTGATGTCTGATAAGAAAGATAAGTTTTCAGGGTATATAAAGAAGGACTCTCCGGCGACCAACAGGCAGGACAGCTGATCGTTCCCTTTGTCCGGGTGACACCTGTGTCATGTGCAGCCAGTGCTACATGGTTATTCTGTTCATAGATCAGCGTATCATCCGGCGCAAAGAGCAGGTTGGTCACAATAACCTCGCAGGGTTCATCCATGCAGTTGATCAGCTCGGTTGTGACTTCACAGTCTGCTGATTTGTTCTTTACATGTGGTGTTGCAAAGAAAATGCCATTTACGACAGGATGAACGTTTTCTTCTATACGCAGAGATACCTTTCTGGTAATGCCGCTTCCTGTATACCATCTGGAGTCTGCGATTTCACGGTGGTCAACATAGACAGAAATGATATTATCTGCATCAAAGCGAAACTGGTCTGTAATATCATAGCAAAAGCTGATATAACCATTGGGACGTTCGCCCAGATAATAACTGTTGCACCATACGCGGCTGTTTTTGTACACACCATCAAAGCATATGCTGATCTGTTTGCCGCGCCATTCTTCCTGCGGCTTAATATGAATCCGATACCAGCCGATTCCGCCCGGCAGATACCCTGTTCCGCTCGAACAGGACTTGTCAAAGGGCAGAGTGACAGACCAGTCATGAGGCAATGTTACTTCCTGCCAGTCTGAGTCATCATACCATGCCTGCCATGCATCGGGTGTATCTCCCAGATGAAAACGGCAGTTATTATACAAAATTATATTTTCTGTATTCATTTTTTGCATTACCTCCTTAACGCAATCCCTATGCTTTCAGTATAAAAGAGAAGGCGTTAAAGGTCTATGATATTTCTATTGAAAAATTGTATAAAAATTCAACATAAATCGCCAAAGATGATTGAATTGTATGAAAAAATAAGATAAAATAAATGTAGTTATTGTGCAAAAGGAACAGAAAGGATAAAAAGATGCGCTACATTAAGATAGAAAATACTCAACCTGGTATGCAGCTTGCATATGGTCTGTATGATTCCGTGGGCAGAACTCTGGTCAGTCAGAATACGCTGCTTACCCAAAATTATATAGATAAACTTCATGAGTACGGTTTTGATGGAGTATATGTCACGGATGAATTATCCAAAGACATTCATGTAGAACCAATCATTTCACCGGCGCTTAGAACCGAAGGATTAATGTGTGTCAGGGAAAGTAATATCGACAAATGCAAGGAAGTAGCCGGTAAGATCGTAGAGGAAATACTTTCCAAGGGAGAATTGACTCTCGATTTGACGGATCTGCGCTCTTTTGATGACTATACCTATGCACATTCAGTTAACGTGGCAGTCATATCCTGTGTGATTGGACTGGGAATGAAAATGAATGAAGAAGATCTGAATAATCTGGTCATGGCTGCTTTGCTGCATGATTTGGGCAAACAGTCCGTTCCGCAGGAGATTTTGAATAAACCGGGCAGACTGACGCAGGAGGAATACCAGATCATGAAATCTCATCCTTTACTGTCATATGAGATGATCAAGGAACGCTGGGATCTGTCTGCACAGATTAAAATAGCAGTATTGTATCATCATGAGAATGTGGATGGCAGTGGATATCCGGAAGGTCTGGAAGGGAAAGAGCAGACACTGTATACCAAAATACTGCATGTTGCAGATGTTTATGATGCGCTGGTATCAAAACGACCTTATAAGGAGCCGGATTCCCCCTATGAAGCATCAGAATATCTCATGGGTGGCAGTGGCATTATGTTTGACAGGCAGGTAGTCATTGCATTACTTCAATATGTGCCATTGTATCCCAAGGGAACAGAAATCACTCTGTCAGATGGCAGAAGTGGTATTATCATGGTCAATTCAGGGCAACATAATCTGCGCCCTGTGATCAAACTTATGGATGGAACAATTCTGGATCTGTCAGAGAGAGAAAATTACAACATTACTGTGATCAAGGCAGTTGGTGAAGAGTTCAGACGGAATCGTGAATCTGAAGAAGCCAGAAAGAAAATGATACAGCCAATCAAACGATACAAGCTGGTCATTGTGGATGATATGAAGACAAATCTGGAAGCATTGAGAGGAATATTGGAGCATCTGTATGATGTCGTTTTGCTGAAGTCAGGGAGACAGGCTCTCCTGTATTTGAAGAAAAATAAGTATCCTGATCTGATCCTGATGGACATTGATATGCCTGAGATGGATGGGGTGGAGACGGCACAAAAAATCAATGAGATGACAAAGGGCAGAATCCCGATTCTTTTTGTTACGGCGGTCAGTAACAAAGACATCGTCATGATGTGCAGAAGAATCCATGCGGCAGGATATATTTTAAGACCGTACAATGCCTATTTTGTAAAATCAGAGATCAGGAGAATCATCACGGAATGGAGTGATAGTGAGTGATGCTGCTTATATTGGTTGCCGCCTTGATAATTTCACTATTCGTATTACAAACAAATGTTACGAGTACGACTTATTTAAAGACGCACAAATCATTACCACTGATTCTTGGAATGATCTGTTTTACGGATTTTTTTCAAATAGTGGAATATATGACCAGAGAGACAGAGGTATTTACATTTCTGGAGAAAATCCTTTTGATACAGATGCTGTATTCTTTGATTTACTATATCATGGATGTGGTACGCATCAGATTCTCACGCAAGGTTATGATTTTTTTATCTGTGGAGCTGATATTGGCAGATGTTGCAATGTTTCTGGGCTATAGCGAAAAGGGACAGATATACCGCAATGTTTTTTGGGGAGTAGTAATCTGTTATATTTCCATCATCCTGTATCTGGCGACCAGAGCGTATTTCTTTGGAAATTACAGCCGCAGGGAACATTATGTTAATCTGATGATGTATCTTGCATTGATCATTCCCTGTGCCTGCCTGGTCTGGCAGAGCAGAGTACGTCGGGAGTGGGGGGAGATCATCGTTCCGGTTTCCCTGATTTTGACTGACGGGATTGTGTATTATTTGATGAAGACAGGACAGTTGTGGGATTCCATGACACTGATGAAAGATAAGTTATATGATACCTCGGATATTGCCATTGTGCTTTTTGACGAAGATTATTACTATCTGGATGCTAATCATGCAGCCAGAAAATTATTTCCGGAACAGTTGGAGAATAATGCTGAGGAAAATAACAGAGTCTTATGCAGCAAACAATTACAGAATTTACTGGGCCAACCGGATGAAACGTTGGAATTTGTTACAAAAGAGGAATACTATCAGTGTGTGCTGCAGCCTGTCATGAATCAGAACAGACATAAAGGATACATCTTATCTATAGTAAATATCACGAAACAGAAGAAGGAAACGCAGTTGATGGAGAAGCTGAAAGAACTGGCAGAGGAGCAGACAGCATCTAAGAGTCGTTTTCTTGCATGCATGAGCCACGATCTGAGAAGTCCACTGCATGCCATTATAGGTGTGAGTGATATTATGCTGTCTCAAAAAGAACTGAAAGGCCGCAGCCGGTCGCTGATGCGCTATGTCAAAAGTGCCGGGAATACGCTGCTGGAGTTGGTGGATTCCATTCTCTTTTTTTCCAAATTAGAATCAGGTAAGCTGGAGATTTCCAACGGATACTATGATCTGGAGAGGATATTGGAGGAGCTTGCCGGTATGTGCGTGGTAAATCTTAATAACCGCCCCATAAATTTCCAGATTACCCTAAAGAGTGAGCATCCGTCGCAGTTGTCAGGTGATAGGATCTGTGTAAGAGAAATGCTGCAGAATCTGTTGGCAAATGCCGTGAAATATACAGAGAAAGGCGAGATAAGGTGTGAACTTACCTGTAAAGAACAGGAAGGTAAATGCAGAATTGACTGCAGGGTAACAGATACCGGTCACGGAATGAATGATGAGCAGCTTATGCATGTTTTTGACGAATACGCTTCCGGAAAGAATGATACGGTCACAGAGGGCACAGGGCTGGGGCTTTATATTGTAAAACAGCTGGCACAGAAGCAGGGAGGAGATGCAGGCGCAGAAAGTGTACTGGGGAAAGGCTCTGTATTTTGGTTTTATATCTTACAGGATATTGCACCGCAGGCATCCATGAAACCTCCGGTTACTTTTAACGAAGATCTGTTATTGCACAGGCAGGTGCAGGGAACAGACGGAATAAAACCCAACTGGATATATCCGGATGCGAGAGCCCTTGTAGTTGATGATATGAAAGTGAATCAGGAGATTTTCAGGGAATTGCTGCGTCCCTGGAAATGCAGCGTGGATCTGGCAGCAAATGGAAGGGCTGCTATAGATGCAGTCAGCACCGGTCAATATCAATTGGTGTTTCTGGATCGGATGATGCCGGATATGACCGGAATGGAAGCAGCAGCACAGATACAGAAAATATGCAGTACTCCTTTGATCCTGGCAACTGCCAATCCGGATGAAGAGATCAATGGTAATTATCAACAATATGGTTTTTGCAGATTGCTGACAAAACCTGTGGATACAATATTGTTACAGAACATTGTTGAGAGCCTGATTCCTGACAGCTTCAAAAGACCTTCTGAAGAAATGGATACTGCACAGGTATTGGAAGGCATAGGTTATGAAGAAAATCGCAGAGGGTACCGCCGCACATTGGAGGCTTTTGTTCAGGAAGCACAGAAACTGATGGAAATGATCAGTCATTATGCAGACGAAGATTATGCCCTGTTCCGAACAAAAGTGCATGGAATCAAAGGCGCAGGCATTCAGATCGGTGAAACTGCTCTGAGCGAATTGGCAGAAGTTATGGAGATGGCTGCCCAAACCCAAAATTACAGTTACATAGACAGTCATATGGACGCTTTCTTGGAGGAACTGAACTATGCGATACAGGAAGTGAACAATGAACTGGCCAAAATGACGATTCAGACGGGGATCGTAACCCCAATGCAGGAACAGTGCAGCGTGGAGGACGTATTTACACAGTTAAAAAAAGGCATGGAAACCTATGACCTGACTCAGATAGAAAATGCACTCAGAATCCTTCAGTCGATGGAACTTTCACCGGAGCAGAAGGGACTGCTGGACAAAGTGCAGGAGGCATATAATGATCTGGAGTATGAAACCGGGGCTGCCCTGCTTGCAGATTTTGAACGAATTAAGGATTGACAAAAGCCTGAGGCTGGCATAAACTGATAACAAACATGACGTTGATAAGGAATAGTACACAGTGGAAATGTTCAGAGAGGGAATCGACAGGCTGAGAGATTCCTGCATGGTAAACTTTGGAACCTGCCTTGGAGTCCTGTATGAAAGTACAGCGTAGCACCGGCGATAACGGTAGGATGAGTACAAAATAGGGTGGTAACGCCGCATGGCCCCTTGATATAACAGGGTCTGCGGCGTTTTTTGCTGCACAAAGGACTGATGGCAGCCCTTTGCAGCCCGATGATATTTGGAAAGGAAAGAGAAAATGGCAAACGACAAGAAACTTGTAGAAGCGATCACATCTATGGATGTGGATTTTGCACAGTGGTATACTGATGTAGTAAAAAAAGCAGAGCTGTGCGATTATTCCAGCGTAAAAGGCTGTATGATCATTAAACCCGCAGGCTATGCAATCTGGGAACAGATTCAGAGGCAGCTTGATACGGAATTTAAAAAGACAGGTGTAGAGAATGTATACATGCCTATGTTTATTCCTGAAAGCCTTCTGGAGAAAGAAAAGGATCACGTAGAAGGTTTTGCACCGGAAGTTGCATGGGTAACACATGGTGGACTGGAACCCTTACAGGAGAGATTGTGTGTCAGACCAACATCTGAAACATTATTCTGTGATTTCTATGCGAAAGAAGTACAGTCCTACAGAGATCTGCCTAAGGTATACAATCAGTGGTGCAGCGTTGTACGTTGGGAGAAGACTACAAGACCTTTCTTAAGAAGCCGTGAATTCTTATGGCAGGAAGGACATACAGCACATGCAACAGCACAGGAAGCAGAGGACAGAACAATTCAGATGCTCAATGTATATGCAGACTTCCTCAAGAATGTACTGGCAATCCCTGTTGTAAAGGGTCAGAAGACTGACAAGGAGAAGTTTGCAGGCGCAGAAGCTACTTATACAATAGAAGCACTGATGCATGATGGCAAGGCGTTACAATCCGGTACCAGCCATAACTTTGGCGATGGATTTGCCAGAGCATTTGGCATCCAGTTCACAGATAAGGACAATACATTAAAATATGTACACCAGACCTCATGGGGCATGACAACCAGACTGATCGGTGCTGTTATCATGGTACATGGTGATGATTCAGGTCTGAAGCTTCCTCCTAAGGTAGCACCTGTTCAGATCATGGTCATTCCAATCCAGCAGAAGAAAGAGGGCGTTCTGGACAAGGCATATGAACTGCGCGATCGTCTCATTGAAAAAGGATACCGTGTAAAGGTAGATGATACAGATAAGAGCCCGGGTTGGAAGTTCTCCGAGTGTGAGATGAGAGGTGTTCCTTTCAGAATCGAGATCGGACCTAAGGATATTGAGAATGGCAAGTGTGTATTTGTACGCCGCGATACCAGAGAGAAGATCGAGGTTGCCCTGGATGAAGTGGAAGCAAAGGCAGAGGCTCTGTTAGAGCAGATCCATAACGATATGTATGAACGTGCAAAGGCTCATCTGGAGTCACATACTTACAGTGCGAAGAATTGGGATGAGTTTTGTGATATTATCAATAACAAACCTGGTTTTGTGAAGGCTATGTGGTGTGGATGTCAGGAATGTGAAGACAAGATCAAGGATGAACTGGCAGCTACCAGCCGTTGTATGCCTTTTGATCAGGAGAATTTAAGTGACGTATGCGTATGCTGCGGCAAACCTGCCAAGAAGATGGTATACTGGGGCAGAGCATACTAAGCAGATATTTGACAAATTGCACAAGAAAGAGGGCAATTATTTGCCAGTATTTCCATGTGTAAATAGACAGATAATTTTACCGTAAGTACTTACAGAAACCTTTTATTTGAAGAAAATATCTTGGTATATTTCGACAAATAAAAGGTTTTTTGTGTGTAAAAATAAAAATTTATTTAATTAAATAAATATATTTGATAAATGACTTGGTTATAATTCACAAAAAACATGCTTAAAATTTGGCTTATAAACGACAAAATATAAACACCAATGCGCATTTACTGTATTGAAATTGTGCATCTTATCTGATATATTATGTATACAGGCCATTTTTTTTATACGTCTTGATGTAAGCGCTTACATCAAAGACTGAGTAAGGGAGTAAAGTATGCAAAAATTATGCAAGATGTCAAAGCGTATTATGGCAGTCACATTATCAGTTGCCATGATGATGTCCAACATGACAGTTACTGCGACAGAAGTTGAAACTGAACAGCAGACAAAAGCTGCTGCAGTAGAAGAATCTGCACAGACAACTGTGATCAAGGAGGAAGATGCCGCACAGGCAGCAACTGTTTTGGATGCAAAGGAGGAAGCATCCGAACAGGAAAACTCTGAATCTGAAGAATCTTCCACAGCAGAGTCTTCGACAGAAGATATCAGCGAAGAAGAGACAACAACGCAAGAGGAATCAGAGAAAGAAACAGAAGAGGAGGAAACAACAGAAGAGGAAACTACGACAGAGGAAGAGACAAATGCTGTTACATTGTTAAATCTTGATCTGGCAGAATCCGTAGACGGCAAGATCGATGTATGGGATCTGGGAGCAGAGGAACTGGACACCGATAAATACACTAACAAACTGACAGCAGATATCATTAACAGCTGGTATCCTGATGTAGAACCGGGAACAAAGGGCAAGAATCTGGCAGGCTTTGAAGTGCTGGATGCAGATGGAAATGTAGCATTCTGTTTTGTGGATGGAGGATACAGCTCAACGCACAGACTGCGTACTACCAATGCAGCACTGACTCATTATGATGACAAATCCATCAATTATGATGGAACCACATATACAGGATATATTTATTCCAACAAGTCAGCGACAAAGGATGTCTATGTAGGTATCCGTCTGGAAGAGGGAGATATTTTAACAACTATCGTATCTTCTAACAATGGCGCATCTACGATAGGCTTTGAGTCTCCTGAGGGTAAAGTTGAGACACAGGAATATGACAGATCAACGGCAGCAACAGCTATGACCTTCTATGCTTCCCAGACTGGTCTGTATAAGATATACAGCACCAATGAGAAGCTGGTATTAGCCAGAGCTTATGTAGAACATACCAAGGCGGTAGAGGTAACCGGTACAGTGAATGCTCCGGAAGATCTGACAGAGGAATATGCGATCACTTTTACCTGTGAGGAGACGGGCGCAGTGACAACTGCCCAAGTGTCTGACGGTACATACAGCGCAGCTTTAAGAGAAGGTTATTCTTATGATGTGGCACTGAAGAATGCGGATGGTTATGTGATCACAAGCAGTGATACACTGACTTTGGCGAAAGGAATAACCTCTAAGAAGTTTGATATTACAGTCGGTACAGTTGAACTTGTAAAAGTAAGCGGTCAGTTAAAAGGACTGGATGAAGAGGCTGCACAGAACTTAAAGCTGGAGTTAAAATCTGATAACATCTATGTTCCTTCTGTAACCATTGAAGGAACCAAATATACGGCAGTACTGGAATCCGGTGTAGAGTATACTCTGGAGATATCCGACATTGACGATTATGAACTGACAAGTGAGGCAGTATTACAGGCTTCCGAGGACGGTACAATCGATATTACCTTTGAAAAGAAGCCTGTATATACAGTAACAGTTGAACCTGAAGGGGCATCACTGGAAGAGCTGACAGAGGCAGAATTTATCTTTACCAGACACAGTGATGAGGATAAGACCGTAGAAGAAGACTATGTATATACTTTCACAGGAACAGAAGATATCAGTCTTCGTGACGGTATCTATACTGTAGAAGTAGAGAATACAGGAGACTGGAAGCAGGGATTAACAAGTAATCTTGTAGTAGATGGTGCGGATGTAACACTGACGATCAGGTTTACGAAAGACAGCACAGAAGCAATTCCTTATGCCGCAACAGTAACAGTAGGTGGTACAGACTGTGACTATACTTCGATCAATGATGCTCTGGATGCAGTTCGTTCTATGGACAGAAGTGATGACCAGAGAGTAACGATCGAGATTCAGCCGGGCGACTATGAGGAAATGCTGGTCATTGATGTGGCAAATGTCACACTGACCAATGCAAGCAGCAACCCAAGCATTGAAACTAAGAACAAAGGCGTTGATATTGACGACAATGCAGTACGTATTACCTCCTATTATGGACATGGATATACCTATTACAGCATGGGAAGTGACTGCAAGTATGATGAAGAACTTCTGGCAGTAAATAAGAAGAATGGATATGCTTCTTTTGAAAATCCGGGTTCCGGTACAACAGCCGGAAGCTACTGGAATGCAACTGTGGTTATTACAGCAGGTGGATTTGAAGCAGAAGGAATTATCTTTGAAAATTCCTTTAACCAGTATGTATCCCAAAAGGCAGCAGAAGATGTCATTGTAGCACAGAGCGGTGCAAAGGAAGGCTCTGTAAAGAGAGCATCCATGTCTTATGGCGATACAACAGTACAGAATAAGAAATATGTAGAGAGAGCAGCAGCTCTTGCAATTGCCAATAACTGCAAGGAAATCTCTTTTGACAATTGTAAATTCATTGGCCGTCAGGATACTTTATACGGTGGAACCGGCGTAACAGCAGCCTTCTATGACTGCGCAGTTTATGGTGGAACAGATTATATCTTTGGTGCTATGACAGCTGTATTTGCCAAGTGTGATCTGGTGCTGAACACAATGGAAGATACTAATGATGTTGCCTATATTACGGCAGCACAGCAGAAATCCGGCAGAGGATATCTGATGTATAACTGCAACATTGTTTCTACAACACCGGGTGTTGATACGGCATCTTCAGAAGTGTCCAAGCCGGGGTATTTTGGAAGACCATGGCAGGCTTCTACAAGTGAAGTTGTATATTATGCAACAGTGATCGGACAGGCATCAGACGGAACTTCCCTGATCGCGCCGATTGGCTGGAATGCAACACTGGGAGGAACTTCTGACAAGGTATATGAATACCAGACCTATGAAATGGTAGACGGCATTGACAACAGTGCATCCCGCGCTGACTGGTCACATGTGATCACTGAGCCGGAATTTACAGATGGAACAACCATCAGTGTAGAAGCTTTCCTTGGAGAGTGGGATGCTTTTGCAGGCAAGGATATGACGATAGAGACACCGGATGGCAAATTAGAATCGGAAGAATCGGATGAATCGTCAGATTCTGATACTACAGAATATACATTGGAAAGCAGCAGCCTGGATACATTTGCAGTGGGCGAAAAGGCAGACGGTGACAGCCAAAAAGCCGGTACAGATGATTATTTCACATTACTCTATAGTGTAAAATCCAAGGTTGATACAAGTGCAAAGACTTTTGATGATGGTTATGCATCCGCACAGAGAATCAACTTTGGTGGTAAAGCGGCAACAGATAAGAATGCAGTAAAATTCACTACTTCTGGTGCAGCAGACGTGAAAATCTGGTGGGTAGAGGGCGGTGATGATAATCGCCAGATGGCAATCCTTGATTCTACAGGTGCTATCGCAGCCCAGACATCAGAAACACTGGCTAAGAATGCAACAGCAATTTCCACATTAAGAGTAACAGAAGCAGGAACCTATTATTTAGGTGGTGCAACGAACAACAATTACATTTTCAAAGTAGTGGTTGCAGAAGAAAGCAGCAGCTCTGATAAACCGGCACGTCAGGATTGGAGCAAAGTAGCAACACCTTCTATTACAGATGTGGCTTTGTCAGAGGACGGTACACAGATTACTGTAACAGCCAAGGCTGAGATCGGCTATGACGGCGCAGATAAGGCAGTTGTCAGCATGCTGGACGCAGAGGGCGAAGAAGCAGCTTCTAAGAACTCCTTAAAAGAAGGCGGAGAGATTTCCGTAGTCTTTACACCCCAAGCGAGTGGATCTTACAGCTTCCAGGTCACATTGATCCGTGAAGACGAAACAGATAAGGTAAGTGGGGTATCAGAAGCAATTGACTTCGTATTACCTTTGACAGCACCGAGCATCAAGAGTGCAACAAGCATTGGCGGCGGCAGTGTTGAACTGGAATGGGAAGCTGTTGAAGAAGCAGAAGGCTATGTAGTTGCAGTTGAGGACAGCGAAGCAGAAGTAAGAACTGAAGAACTCACAGCAGTTGTAGAAGATCTTACAATTGGTAAGGAATATACCTTCACAGTAGCTGCAGTCAGAGGTGATGAGGTAGGACCTGTATCTGAGATTACAGCCAAGGTAACAGAAGAAGAAGAACTTAAATGGGCATTCTCTGCATTCGGAAGCGGCGTTGATACCAAGAACAATGGTTATGAAGGAAATGCTAACGAAGGCAGTGTGAGAGTATATTCCAACAGTGGAAAGGGCAAGCTGGTGCCCGGTTCTACAGACGGACTTGCTTTCTACTACACAGAGATCGATCCGGAAACTACCAACTTCACACTGACAGCAACGGCGAAGATCAATAGCTGGAAGTTATCTAACGGGCAGGAAGGCTTTGGTCTGATGGCAGCAGATGCAGTAGGAACGAATGGAGACAGCAGTACCTTCTGGAATAACTCTTATATGGCATCTGTAACCAAGGTAGAGTATTGCTGGGATGGTACGGCAGTATCTGACAGCGGTGATAAGATCAGTATGAAGCTTGGCGTAGGCTCTCAGGAAAAGAAGGGCGTTACAGCAGAAAATATCAAAGAAGACAAGACACTTACCGATATGAGTGTATTCAGTACAGCAATGAAGACTCTGGAGACTTCCTGCGCCAACAGCGGTTCCGGTACTTACAATATTGTAGGTGGTTATACGGGTGCAGAGCCTACAGGAACAGTAGATAAGACTTATACAGAATTCAAACTTACGATCCAGAAAAATAACACAGGTTATTTTGTGAGTTATACGGATCCGGATGGCAATACAACGACCAATAAATATTATGGAACAGATGTATTGAACAACATTGATAAGGATTCAGTTTATGTAGGCTTCTTCGCCTCCAGAAATGCAGATATCACATTTGAAGATATTACATTTACAACAATTGCACCGGAGGATGATGACCCGGCAGAAGAACAGACTGTAACAGAGGTAACACCATCTTATAATATCATTTCTGCATCCACAGCCAATAGTGCAGACTATCAGTTGATCTATAATGGTAATGCAGATGGCGTACTCAGTATCACGGACAGCGCTGGTAATGTGGTGGTAGAAAAAGATGATGTAACAGCAAATGAGAAAGTAACCACAGATGTAACACTTCACTATGGTGATAATAAGTTCAAAGTAAACTTTACACCGGATAAAGACTACAAACCAGGCGAATATGAAGTATTATCTTCCTATGAAGCTGTAAGTTTTGACTTTACAGTAAGCTACAAGGCATATGGCGAAGCAGGTAATTCTATTTATGTAGCAGCAGATGGCTCTTCATCCGGTAATGGTACCAAAGAGAAGCCACTGGATGTTTACACAGCAGTGAAATATGTGCAGGCAGGACAGACAATTGTAATCACAGAAGGTACTTATAATCTGTCACGGACGATCAAGGTAGAAAGAGGCATCAATGGTACAGCAGACAACATGATCTATATGGTGGCTGATCCGGAGGCTTCTTCCAGACCGGTATTTGACTTTGGCGGCGAGTGCGCAGGTATGGTACTTGCAGGAGATTACTGGTACTTTAAGGGCTTTGATGTAACCGGTTCTGCTGATGCACAAAAAGGTATTCAGGTAGCCGGCGATCATAATACATTAGATCAGATCGAGACTTACAAGAATGGTAATACGGGTCTTCAGATCAGCAGATATCTGACAACAGATGAATTTGAGGACTGGCCATCTTACAACCTGATCCTTAACTGCTCTTCTTATGAAAATGCAGACAAGGGTTATGAGGATGCAGATGGATTTGCAGCGAAGCTGACAGTTGGTAATGGCAATGTATTTGATGGCTGTATCGCACATCACAATGCAGATGACGGATGGGATCTGTTTGCCAAGGTACAGACTGGCTGCATCGGCAAGGTAACGATCAGGAACTGCGTAGCTTATAAGAATGGTTATGTGACAGGCGATGACGGCAAAGAAATTGATGCAGGTAATGGTAACGGATTCAAGATGGGTGGAGACAGCATGTCAGGCTATCATGAATTACACAATTCCATCGCTTTCTTCAACAAGGCAAAGGGTATTGATTCCAACAGTTGTCCGGATATTCAGGTATATGATTCCATATCCTTTAATAATGAAAGCTACAATGTGGCATTCTATACTAACAGCGCAGTCAATACAGATTATAAGGCAGATGGTGTGATCTCATACAGAACAGAAAACCTGGATCAGACAGAGAATCTGAAAGGCAAAGGAACACAGGATAGCAGCAAGATTTATGGCGAGACGAACTTCTACTGGGATGTGACCAGCCATACATCAGTTAATTCCATGGGAGTCACTGTAAGCAGTGACTGGTTTGAAAGTCTGGACTTTACAGGAATTGATAGAAATGCAGACGGAACTGTCAATACACATGGATTCCTGATCCTGACAGATAAGGCACAGGCAGGCGGTGTCATTGGTGGAACAGCTTCTGAAAATATCACGATAGGTGATGAAACAGATGGTCAAGTAGAGGGTAATACAGGCAGTACCAGTACAGGCAGCAGTTCCTCTTCCGATCCAGGCAGTTCCTCTACCTCATCCGTAACACAGGTAAGAACAACAACGGTTGCAATTGCTGATGAACAGACCCCTCTTGCAGTAACAGAGGCAGCACTTCCGGAAGGTTACACTTATCAGCAGACAGTAGTAGAATCAGATGAAGTATTGAAAGCAGCCCTGTTACAGAAATATTATGGTCAGAAGGTATACTTTGCAGTTATTTTTGGCAAGGATGCGGCAATGACCATTGATATGCAGACTGTTACATCAGTCAGTGAAGATATGAAGCTAGGCTATTCACTTGCTGAGATTCCGGCATTTGCTGCCGGTTTCGCAACAATGCATGCGGTTCCAACACAGAGCACAGTGCTTCCTTTCCAGGCAACACTTCACTTCAATGTTGGCAGTGTATATGCTGGAAAAACAGCATACATTTATTTGTTGGATGCTGATGCGGCAAAGTACAGTCTGATCAAGACAATGAATGTTAATGAAACCGGTAATGTGGCAATTGACACAGAACAGTTTACAGATGCGATCATTATGATTGCTGAATAATTGACAAGTTTAAAAAGTCCGTGTATTGTGAAAGTGATACACGGACTTTTTGTATAGAAAAAAAACCAAACAAATTAAATGTAAGCGCTTTCATTTTCGGCGGAAAAGTAGTACACTGATTATATGAAATACGAACATCAATCATATTCGGAGGTATACCATGAACATTTTAGTAATCAATTGCGGTAGTTCATCATTGAAGTACCAGTTAATCAACAGCGACTCAGAAGCTGTACTTGCGAAAGGACTTTGCGAGAGAATCGGTATTGACGGCAGCGTGCTGACCCATACCCCTGCAGGTAAGGACAAGATAAGGATCGAGACTCCGATGCCTAACCATACTGTAGCTGTTCAGCTTGTAATTGATGCATTGACCAATGCAGAGCATGGCGTGATCAAGTCTCTTGATGAGATCGGTGCTGTAGGACATCGTGTTGTACACGGCGGTGAGAAGTTCGCTTCCAGCGTAGTGATCACAGATGAAGTTATGAAGGCAATTGAAGAGTGTAACGATCTTGCACCTTTACACAACCCTGCTAACCTGATCGGTATCAATTCCTGTAAAGAGATCATGCCGAATGTTCCCATGGTAGCAGTATTTGATACCGCATTCCATCAGACAATGCCTGAGAAAGCATATCTGTACGGACTTCCTTATGAATATTATGAGAAATACAAAGTAAGACGTTATGGCTTCCATGGTACAAGCCATGACTATGTATCTGCCAGAGCTGCACAGCTTCTTGGCAAGAAGAGAGAAGAGTTGAAGATCATTGTATGCCATTTGGGAAATGGTGCTTCTGTATCAGCAGTAGATCATGGTAAGTGTGTTGATACTTCCATGGGTCTGACACCCCTTGAAGGTCTGATCATGGGTACTCGCTCCGGTGATATGGACCCGGCCATCTGCGATTTCATCTGTCAGAAAGAAGGACTTACATCTGCAGAGATGAATACAGTTCTGAATAAGAAATCCGGTGTATTGGGTATGTCCGGCGTATCTTCTGATTTCAGAGATGTTAAGGCGGCAGCAAATGAGGGCAATCATCAGGCAGCAGCGGCACTGGATGCTTTCTATTACAGAGTTGCCAAATACATTGGTGCTTATACAGCAGCCATGAATGGTGTAGATGCGATCGCATTTACAGCAGGCGTTGGTGAGAATAACATCGGCGGTCGTGCAGAGATCTGCAAGTATCTTGGCTATCTGGGAACAGAGATCGACTCTGATAAGAACAATGTATGCGGCGAAGAGAGAATTATCTCCAAGGATGGCAGCAAGGTAACATTAATGGCAATTCCTACAAACGAAGAACTTGCAATTGCCAGACAGACACTGGAACTTGTAAAATAATCAAAATACATGATAGAGAGCATGGCTGTTACAGGCTGTGCTTTTTTTATGTGTTTGACGAAACGAACCACATTGGGTACAATAAACAACAGGATATAGAAAGGCGTTGACAAATTATGCAGATACAGTTACCTGAGAAGGTTCAATATATTATTCATGCGCTGGAGGAAGCCGGATACGAGGCATATGCTGTAGGTGGCTGCGTCAGGGACTCACTTCTTGGCAGAAAACCGGATGACTGGGATATTACGACCTCAGCCAGACCACTGGAGGTAAAAGCGGTATTCCCACGAACCATCGATACCGGGATTCAGCATGGTACAGTAACCGTTATGCTTGGAAAAGAAGGCTTTGAAGTAACAACCTATCGGATAGACGGGGAGTATGAAGACAGCAGACATCCCAAGGAAGTCATTTTTACTGCAAATTTAATCGAGGATCTTAAAAGGCGTGATTTTACGATCAATGCGTTTGCCTATAACGACAGGAGCGGTATTGTGGATGCCTTTGACGGAATGAAGGATCTTACCGATGGCGTGATCCGCTGCGTTGGTGAAGCAACAGAGCGTTTTACAGAGGATGCACTTCGTATGATGCGTGCAGTGCGTTTTTCAGCGCAGTTGGGATTTGAAATCGAGGACAATACGAAGGCTGCAATAGAGCAATTAGCGCCCAATCTGTCCCATATCAGTGCAGAAAGGATACAGACAGAACTGGTAAAACTGTTGAAGTCCGCCCATCCCGATTATATCAGAGAGGCATATCATTTAGGTATGACCAGAGTATTTTTGCCGGAGTTGGATGTGGCATTTGAGACACCCCAGAACAACCCGCATCACTGTTATACAGTAGGCGAGCATCTGATGCATTGCATGCTGAACACTCCATCTGATAAAGGGATGCGCATTGCTGCTCTTTTACATGATATCGGTAAGCCTGCCACTAAGACTATAGACGAGCAGGGGATAGACCATTTCCATGGACATGCAGGAGTGGGAGAGAAAATGGCAGACAGGATACTGCGCAGGCTCAAATTTGATAATGATACCATTACCTATGTGCGCAAACTGGTAAAGTACCATGATTATCCCATTGAAACAACGCCCAGGGCAGTCAGACGTGCGATACATGCCATAGGAGAGTCGTATTTTGCGGATATCTTGTTATTCAAACATGCAGATATGCTGGCGCAGAGCGATTATCAGAGGCAGGAGAAGGAAGCACATCTGGCACAGGTCAAGGACTTGTATCAGGAGATCCGGGATAAGAAGCAATGTGTATCATTAAAAGAGCTGGCACTTACCGGAAATGACCTGATCGCATTAGGTATACCAAAGGGCAGAGAGATCGGAAAAATATTAAATGAGCTGCTTGAAGAGGTCATTGCGACACCGGAGCATAATACAAAAGAATATCTGACACAACTTGTAAAAAATCATGCATAAACTATATTCCCCCACAATAAGATAGAGAGAAACGGATTGTCTTAATTATCCGTGCAAAATCTTATGTGGGGGGAATTTGGGTTATGAATGACAGAGCCGTAGGTATATTGGAACAGTATGATATTGAAGTAGTGCGTACAGTCAAGGGCAGGGGAACGATCATATGTGAGACACCTCAGGGCTGTAAAGTGCTGAAAGAGTATAAAGGCAGGACAGATAAACTGGAGATACTCAATGCATTACAGCTTGGCATGCGCGACACTGTGCGTACAGATATGCTGCTTAGAAATAAAGAGGGTGAACTGTTCTGTAAAGATACAGATGGCACAACATATATATTAAAAGAACAGATTACAGGCAGAGAATGCAGTTATAAGAATGAAGAGGATATCCGCCAGGCGTTTGCACTTATGGCTAAACTTCATCTGGCAATGTCAATGGCAAATCCGCCCGGTGGGGCGCAGCTGCCTGTACGCAGCCTCTATACGGAAGAGATGCAGAAACATACGAAAGAATGTCGCCACATTCAGAATTATTTGAGACATTTAAAGAGCAAGAGTGATTTTGAAAGGGCATTGTTACGACAGTATGACTATTTTCTGGATAAAGCGCAGAGAGTTACGGATGAGGCGTGTAGAGAGGATATGGAACAGTACAGACAGCGGATTGAACAGGCAGGTCTGTACTATCATGGGGATTATCAATATCATAATGTGATATTCGACAGGAATGACACATATGTCATTAATCTGGAAAGGTTTGGAAAAGACAGTGGTGTCAGGGACTTGTATCTGTTATTCCGCAAAATATCGGAGAAAACAGACTGGTCATTGCATTTGGGCAGCAGAATGCTGGAAGCCTATGAAAAAGTCAGACCTCTGGAGGATTGGGAGCGGCAGCAGTTTGCATATCGTCTGGCATATCCGGATAAATTCTGGAAGATCGTTAACTTTTATTATAATTCCGGAAAATCCAGAATTCCAGATAAGACAATTGAGAAATTAGAGACTCTGGCGATGCAGGAACAAGCCAGACAGAAGCTGATAAGAACTTTGTTCGGAGATATCTGTTGATGAATTCTTGTACTTTACATAAAATTGATATGGATATATACTGAATAAGACAGAAAAAACCCAAAAATTTAGGTGGAAAATGGGGGTAATTACTTGAGAGTAAAGGGGATTTTAGCAGGAACACTGATCGGACTGGCAATGCTTTTAGGAGGCTGTTCTTTTATGGAACCGGGAGCAGATGCACAGGAGAGCATACAGGCGCAGGTAACGGGTATCATTACCACAACACCGGGAATCTACGACTCACAGGATACAGCGCTTGTGGTAAAAAAAGACACGGAAAATATGACCATCCAGTTTCAGAATCTGGCAACGGGAAAGCGCTATACACTGGAATATGACGGGGCTACACAGCTTCTGGACAAATATGATCAGCCAGTCGCTCTGGGACAGATCCGGGAAGGCAGTATTGTTACAGTGCGGTTCTACAAGCCAAAGAAGACATTGGCATATCTGAAAATTCCACAGGATAGCATGACATATGAAGATTTGAATAATTATGTACTGGATACAGCAGCACAGACACTTACGATAGGAGATACTTCTTATAGTCTCAGTAATCATCTGGTAGTTATTTCCGATGGACAGGAAGCAGAACTTATGGATATCAATCAGATGGATGTGCTGGATGTATGGGGGTGGCATAATCAGATTTATGGGATCAATATTACCAGAGGACATGGATATCTCAGACTGCAGAATGATTCTTACTTTGTAGGCGGCTGGATAGAGGTTGGGCAGTCTGTTATCAGAAAGATAACAGAAGATATGCTTCTGGTAGTTCCGGAAGGAATTTCTACGGTAGTAGTCAGCCATAATGGAAGCAGTGCGACGCAGGAGATCAATTTTGTCAGAAATCAGGAAATGGCGTGGGATCTGGGAGATGTGGAGATCACGGTAGTTCAGAAGGGCAAGATCATATTTACACTAAATCCCGCCAATGCCACTGTTACAGTAGATGGAAGAAATGTAGATGCATCTGCACCGGTGGAACTGGAATATGGGCTGCATCAGATGACAGTATCTGCACAGGGATATGATACTGTGGCACAATATATTAAAGTGGCAGAACCTTCGGCAAGTATATCGGTAGAGCTGGATAAGAGTGAGGAAAGCACACAGGAAGAGACACAGGAGCAGCCAGAGGGAGAACAGCAGACTCAAAGCCAGACAACGCAGGAAACACAGCTGAGTCAGAGCACAGAGGATCAGTCTGCACAAAGCCAGTCTGCATCAGAGCAGTCTGCACAACAGTCCACACAGACTACTGCATCAACCAGGTCATCCTATAAGGTGCATATCGATTCTCCGGTTGGCGCAGAGGTATATCTGGATGGTAATTATATTGGGATCGCACCTGTTGATTTCGAGAAAAAAGCAGGTAACTATGTGATCACTCTCCGCAAGACCGGTTATCAGACGAGAAGCTATACTTTGCAGGTGGATAGTGAGGAAAAAGATGTCACTTATTCGTTCTCAGAACTCAGTAAATTGGATTCCTGAGCAGTTGAAACAAAAAAATGCTGATTTTCCAAGGGAAAACGCAGTTTTCCCTTGACATAACAAGGTTTTTCGCATATAAATAGATATAGGTGTTCTGATAGAACAGACACGTAAAAATCGAGCAATCATAAGTTTTCGGCATAGACCGGAGAGGGTATTGTTCTCAGACTACACAATAGTATAAGAGGAGGAGTTCACAATGAACAAAACAGAATTAGTAGCTGCTATGGCAGAACAGGCTGAAATGACTAAAAAGGATGCAGAGAAGGCTTTAACAGCATTCACAGAAGTTGTAGCAAAGGAATTAAAGAACGGTGGAAAGGTTCAGTTAGTTGGCTTCGGTACATTTGAAGTATCTGAGAGAGCTGCAAGAGAAGGCAGAAATCCTCAGACAGGTGAGACTATGAAGATTGATGCTTCCAAGGCTCCTAAGTTCAAGGCTGGTAAGGCATTAAAGGATGAAGTAAACAGATAGTCTTTTGAAATAAAGAGTATGAGATCTGGAGAGACAACTACCAAGGTGGTTGTCTTTTCTTTGTTTGATGGAGGAAAATATGAGATTAGATAAATTTTTAAAAGTATCCAGACTGATCAAACGTCGTACAGTTGCAAATGAGGCATGTGATGCAGGAAGGGTACTGATCAATGATAAACCTGCAAAAGCATCTGCCAATGTGAAGGCAGGGGATATTCTGACGATACAATTTGGTAATAAAGATGTAAAGGTTGAGGTGCTGGATGTACAGGAAACGGTAAAAAAAGAAGAAGCGAAAGAATTATTCCGTTATATTTAAGGTCATAAAATGGTAATTCCCCTCATATACTGTATAAAGCCTGAATACGGAAGGGAAAAGCCGTGGAGGATATTACCGTTGTAAATGCAGCAGGAAAGCACAGGATCTCTTTGGAAGGCAGAAAGCAATGCAAAGTAAGCGGAGTAACGGATGTACTTTCCTTTGACGAAAATGCAGTTCTTTTAGAGACTGTGGACGGCATGCTCCTGATAAAGGGAGAAGGATTACATGTCAGCCGTATCAATCTTGATAAGGGAGAGACTGATATAGAAGGCAAAACAGATTCTTTTGCCTATTCAGAGAGAAGTTCGCTGGCGAAGAAGGGTGAGGGGCTGCTTACGCGCCTTTTTAGTTAGGTATGAGCAGTACGATCATCAGAGAATGGTATCTGCTATGGTATGCAGTAGCTGCCGGCTTTGCTTATGCATGGGTCTATGATAATCTGAGACTTTTCAGAAGGCTTATAAAGCATGGCAGGATACTGGTAGATATAGAAGACCTGCTGTATTGGGCATGGTGTTTTGTGACAAGCTTTGTATTGCTCTATTACGTCAATCAGGGCGTGATCAGGGCATTTGCCGTTGTAGGGGCAGCGGCAGGTATGTATCTGTACTGTCTGACGATTGGCAGGTTCTATGTAAGAGCCCTGTATTTTGTTATAAGCAAATTGTGCAGTCCCATCATACGTTTTTGGGGATTTATGAAAAACAGGTTGACTCGTATCATAAATCATTTTAAAATTAAATTAACAGTTTTTTATACGAAGAAGAAAGAGAAAGGGGAGAAAAAACATGCCGAATCGTTACGCAAAAAGCAGAACAGGAAGAAAACCTGCGTTCCGACGAAGAAAAAATGAGAACAGGCTCGGTATGTCTAT
Organism: uncultured Roseburia sp.; assembly: GCA_964422225.1. GTDB lineage: Bacteria > Bacillota > Clostridia > Lachnospirales > Lachnospiraceae > COE1. Next base: position 23,444 of record CAYRAW010000001.1, on the reverse strand, counting down.
GGCTTTTCTCGCAATTGTAATGATCGTTGCAGTTGTAGGAATCAACAGCATCTCTCTCAAACAGAAACAGGCGAAATACATTACAAGAGAGCAGGAGTTGCAGCAGCAGATCGATGCAGAAACAGCCAGAAGTGAGCAGCTTAAGGAACTGGAAACTTACACCAAGACGAAGAAGTATGCGGAAGAAGTTGCGAAGGATAAACTTGGGCTTGTATATGATAATGAGATAATTTTTAAAGAAGAAGAGTAACAGGACTGCATCCCATGCCCCGGCAGGTAAGGATGCAGTTTTTGTCAATAAAAAAAAGAAAACTTGCACGTAATTATGACAAAAAACGAAGTGTACGCCGTATATACTTGATGGTACGAAAACATATGGTCATTATTCAGAGACCATTATCATAAGGGGGCGTACATAAATGTCTAAGGCATTAGAAAATATAGAAAGTTATCTTTTCCCGGAATACAGCAAGAGAAAGCTCCACTGTCTTTCTCAAACTTATGGAGAGCTGGCCAGACTTTATCGGGATATTCCGGAAGAACAGGCGAATATACAGCTTCGCAGAGATATCCTTTACCGTAATCAGCTCACAGAGAGCAAGATGGTCTTTGCAAGACATCTGGAAGAAATATCAGGTGCTGTAAATGAGGTCGCAGATACGGTGATGCATGTAAGTGTACCTGTTGAACATAAACGAAAGGCATTGATCCAATACCTGAAGAAGCAGGGGGTCATTGTCAAGGAAATGGTCTTCTTAGAAGGAGACGGAGGTCACAGAAGATTGAGTCTGGTAGCCAGGCAGGGCATCAGGAGAAATCTGGATGCAGAAGAATTAGCAGGACTTTTATCGGTATTTCTTGATAAAAGGCTGGTTTCCTGTCTTGAGAGTGCTGCTGTACTTACCAGAAGTTATGATACTTTCCTGTTTGAGGATGAGCCTCATTTTACCATGATGAGTGCCATGTCCAGAGCAGTGAAGGAAGATGAGAAAGTATCGGGAGACAACTATTCCGTGGGAGAATGTGAAGAAAGTAATGTAGTGCTTATGATAGCGGACGGAATGGGAAGTGGTGAGCAGGCATGTGAAGACAGCCGTTGTGTGATTGAATTTATGGAGAAATTTCTGGAGGCGGGCTTTCAGAAAGAGAAAGCACTGACAATGATCAACGCGGCAATTGCTTCCCAGGCACAGTGCTGTAATCTTACCACATTGGATGTGTGCCAGATAGATCTGCATAATGGCGAGGCAGAATTTATGAAAGCCGGTGCAGCATCCAGTTTCCGCAAGAGAGGAACGCAGGTTGATGAGATTGTTTCAGAGACATTGCCGCTTGGAAGTCTCACACAGATCACGCCGATGACGCAGACGATCGGACTGATGGATTCTGACATGATAATTCTGATGTCGGATGGCGTCATGGATTGCTTTGAAACGATAAATGGGTATAATAAGTTAAAGGAAGTCATTGCAGGCTTTCAGACAACAAATCCCAAGGAAATGTCAGATTATCTTCTGCGTTATGCAATTAATTGTCAGGGAGGCAGAATAAGGGATGATATGACCATACTGACCGCAGGAATATGGGAAACAAATATGTGAGGTACAAATGATCAACAGGATAAAACGATATATAGAAGAACAGAATATGTTTGCCGAGGGAGATTATGTAGTGGCAGGTGTATCCGGCGGAGCGGATTCTATCTGCCTTCTTTGTGTACTCTTAGAAATAAGTCAGGAGATTCCTGTTACGATCCATGTTGTGCATGTTAATCATGGAATCAGGCAGGAAGCAGGAGAGGACGCAGGGTATGTAGAGGAATTCTGCAGAAGCAGACAGATTCCTTTTACACTGGTGGAGGCAGATGTTCCGGCTATTGCAGCAAAGAAGCGTATTTCTACAGAGGAGGCAGGCAGAGAGGTACGTTATGATGCCTTTTACAGAGTGTTAGAGGAAAACCGTGGAACACGTCGTGGCAGGATCGCTATTGCTCATAACCGGAATGACTGCTGCGAGACATTTTTGTTTCATCTGTTTCGTGGCAGCGGGCTTAAGGGACTTATGGGAATTCCGGCAGTAAGGGATGATATTGTACGCCCGCTTTTATGTGTAGACAGAGCAGAAATTGAGAGATATCTTGAAGAAAAGGGCATACACTACTGTATAGACAGGACCAATCTGGAGGATAATTATACTAGAAATCGAATCCGCCATCATATATTGCAGACGGCTTGTGAGGAGATCAGCGGACAGGCGACAATGCATATTCAGGAGGCATGCACCAAAATAGCAGATGCATATACATTGATCGAAGATATGACCGGACAGGGCTGCAGGGAATGTCTCACAGAGGATGAAAAGGGGATTCACATTGCGCAGATTCCTTTTTCCACACTGCATAATACGATCAAAGGCTATGTGGTCATAGAGGCTCTTGCAAGAGTGTCGGGAAGTCGCAAGGATCTGCAGACAGTACATGTAGATAAGGTACTTGATCTGTTTGGCAGACAGGTAGGGCGAAGCATGAATCTTCCATATCAGGTAGTTGCAGTCAGGGAGTATGACGGAATTCGTCTGGAGAAAAGAAAACAGCAGTTAATTTCCGACAGATCAGAGGAATTTGGCGTTGCACATAAAGACGACTTAAAATCAGACACTTCATTTATAATTGATACCACAGAGGGATGTTTTGAGCTGACAATACTGGATATAAGTGAGCTTGATGAGAAAGAAATTCCTTCAAAGCTGTATACGAAATGGTTTGATTATGATAAAATAAAGGGCGATATTGTCATTAGAAATCGCAGAAGCGGTGATTATTTTACCATAGATGCAGACAATCGAAAGAAGTCTCTCAAGGCATATTTTATCGATGAGAAAGTGCCCAGGGAAGACCGGAATCAGGTATATCTCGTGACCGAAGGACAGCATTGCCTGTGGATCGTAGGCAGAAGGATCAGCAACTGGTATAAGGTCAGTGCAGATACAAAGTATATTTTACAGATAAAATACTCAAGGAGGAAGTAAGAAAATGTCTGAAAGAGTCAGAGTTCTGTTATCAGAAGAAGAGGTCAATCGAAGAATTTGTGAGATAGGTGAGCAGATCAGTAAGGATTATGCAGGCAGACAGGTACACCTGATCTGTGTATTAAAGGGCGGCAGTTTCTTTATGTGTGAACTTGCCAAGAGAATCACAGTTCCTGTTTCTCTGGACTTTATGTCAGTGTCCAGCTACGGCGGAGGCACCAAATCCAGTGGTGTGGTCAAGATTATCAAGGATCTGGATGAGCCACTTGATGGAAAGGATGTAATTGTTGTAGAAGATATCGTGGATTCAGGAAGAACTCTGAGCTATCTGTTGGAACTTTTAGGCAAGAGAAATCCAAAGAGCCTTGCATTATGTACTATGCTGGACAAACCGGAGAGACGTGTTGTTGATGTTAAGGTTGACTACACAGGATTCAATATTCCTGATGAATTCGTGGTAGGTTATGGCCTTGATTATGATCAGCGTTATAGAAATCTCCCATATATTGGAGTGGTAGAGTTTGACTGATCATATTAAATGTGCTGAAGAAGGAGACAGAAAGTGGGAAAAAGTGCAAAAGGAATTAACATTTATTTTATCATCATCGTAATTTTGCTGTTGGTTACGGTATGGGTCAGTACCATTAAGGAGAAGGGAGATCAATATACCAAAGGTGAATTTGTATCCCAGCTCGAAGAAGGTCAGGTTACAGCAGTAGAGATCCAGCCTAATTCACAGGTTCCTACAGGTACACTTACGATCACTCTTGCAGGTGGTACGATCAGAACACTTCATGTATCTGATGTAGTGGAAATAGAGAATTTGCTGGAACAGTATAATATAGATCCTATGGTAGATGATGTGCCTCAGGAGAACTGGTTCTTATCTTATATGCTTCCGATCCTGTTAGTTGTGATCTTCTGTGTATTTATGTTTGTTATGATCAATGCACAGAATGCCAATAACAGTGGCGGCGGTAAAATGATGAATTTTGGAAAGAGCCGTGCCAGATTGTCAACAGGTGGCGAGATCACACTGAAAGATGTTGCGGGGCTGGAAGAAGAGAAGGAAGATCTGGAAGAAATCGTTGATTTCCTCAAAGATCCGGGCAAATACACCAAAGTTGGTGCCAGAATCCCAAAGGGTGTATTACTGGAAGGCGCGCCTGGTACAGGTAAGACATTGCTTGCCAAGGCAATTGCAGGAGAGGCAAAGGTTCCTTTCTTCTCCATATCAGGTTCTGATTTCGTAGAAATGTTCGTCGGTGTGGGGGCTTCCCGTGTGCGTGATCTGTTTGCGGATGCGAAGAAGAACTCCCCATGTATTGTATTTATTGATGAAATTGATGCAGTTGCCAGACGGCGAGGCACTGGTATGGGCGGTGGACATGACGAAAGAGAACAGACATTGAACCAGTTACTTGTAGAGATGGATGGCTTTGGAACCAATGAAGGAATCATAGTCATGGCTGCTACGAACCGCGTTGATATTCTTGATCCGGCAATCTTAAGACCAGGACGTTTTGACAGAAAGATCACAGTAGCTCCCCCTGATGTTAAGGGCAGAGAAGAGATCCTCAATGTACATGCAAAGAATAAACCGTTGTCAGATGATGTGGATCTGAAACAGATCGCGCAGACAACAGCCGGATTTACGGGTGCGGATCTTGAAAACTTACTGAATGAATCGGCAATTCATGCTGCAAAGGATAACCGTGCATTTATTGTACAGGAAGATATTAAGAAATCCTTTATCAAAGTCGGAATCGGTGCTGAAAAGAAGAGTCGTATCATTTCTGAAAAAGAGAAGAAAATTACTGCATACCATGAGGCAGGACATGCGATCCTGTTCCATGTATTGCCGGATGTGGGACCTGTTTATACAGTGTCTATTATTCCTACAGGACTTGGAGCGGCAGGTTATACCATGCCACTTCCGGAGAAGGATGAGATGTTCAATACCAAGGGTAAGATGCTGCAGGATATTATGGTATCCTTGGGTGGACGTATTGCAGAGGAGATCATTTTTGATGATATCACTACCGGTGCATCCAGTGATATCAAGAAAGCGACCAAGGTAGCCAGAAGTATGGTGACCAGATACGGTATGTCAGATAATATCGGTGTCATTAATTATGATGAAGATGATAATGAGGTATTTATTGGCAGAGATCTGGCTCATACCAGAAGCCATTCTGAAACAGTAGCCGGTGAGATCGATGTGGAAGTGAAACGTATCATTGACGAGTGTTATGCCAAGGCAAAGGATATTATTATGCAGCATGAAGGTGTTCTTCATTCCTGCGCTAAACTTCTGCTTGAAAAAGAAAAGATCAACCGGCAGGAATTTGAAGCTTTATTTGATGAAGAAAAAGCATCGCCAATTGGTGTATAAAATAGGTTATATATTGTTCATAACTAAATATCTTGGTAAAAATACACAAAAATGGGCATGAGAAATTGTAAATTTTGTAAGATATCCGTATGGACGAAATAGGGGGTTATCCGTATAATAATACTTGTAACCCCCCCAATATATTATATAGTTTTTTGCTATACCCCATAAGAAAGAAATACCTTCTCTAAAAGAGACAGTCTGTAACGACTGTCTTTTTTACTGTCTATGATATTAACATAAAAATATGATATTAACAAAAATAAATGTTAGTATCATATTTTTTGTTATCATTATGAATTGCTAAGAATAAAGAAAGAGAGAAGAACAGTAGATAACAAGTCTCCTTCAGCATTTGTAATAGATACTTCGTAAACAGCTATTGTAGAGCCATATTTGATCTCTTTGGCTTCTGCAATGAGTTTCTCTGTGTGGATCGCGGGCTTGAGGTAATGAATAGTACTGTCCACAGTTACGACCTTGACTCCATGTGTCAGTGCAGCAGAGCCTCCAATCGTATCAGCCAGCGTAAAAATACAGCCGCCATGCACAGAGCCATAAGGATTATTAAGGGTTTCATCCAGAGGAAGTTCACCTCTGCAATATCCTGAAGCCAGATCAGTTATTTTGATACCTAATTTGGATATGAAACCGTTGCCTTTTGTTCTTTCTAATATTTCATCATAGTTCATGACAGAATCGTCCTTTCTTGTCTTGCATCAATATCGATCATATCATTATAGGATGATGGAAGGGGGTTCGTAAAGATAAAAATATCCCATAGATTTTTTATTATAAAAATGTTACAATAATGCTCAAATATGCGAATGAAGGAAAGGCAGGTTGCAGTATGTTTCGGACACTGATATATGATAAAACGGATGAATCATTACGGGCAGTTATGGCTTGTGAACTTGGATACAGTGAAGATCTGACGAATCTGGAGTCAGATGAAATAGAGAATCTGTTTGGCGCAGAGAAACAGCAGGGCTTATGGATCTGTACCTACGATAATGCCATTGTAAATTTTTATGGATTGGATAAAGAGACGTGTACAGAACTGATCCGTAAGGCTTTTGTGGATGGGTGTCTGGATCTTACCCAATATGTGGACTGTGAATGGATCTATCCGGAAGAAGATGCATAAAATAATGGGGTATAGAGCTTATTGCAGTTTCTATACCCCATATTTTTATGGATTATTCTAATTATTTTGTACGTTGGCATTTTCTACCAGATAGTCAATTACAACCTGCTTGATCTCTGCCTGAGCCATATATGCAGTACCGTATGTTTCTTTCATGTTTGTAACATAGTCTTCACCGTTTGTTTCGGTCATGTCTGCCAGATAAGCATCCATATCAATAGAAAGTCCGGCTTTTTCATAAATAGCCTGATATACCAGAGCTGTCTTTACATTTTCTTTTGCACGTTTTGTTAAATCGTGTTCGTATTCGATCTCGTTGTTGATACCATCTTTGGAATCCCAGATATTTTTATAAGTATCTACACCATACTGGGAAAACATCTGATTATAGTAAGATAATGTATATTCATCATCGTATTTTAACAGGGACTTCACATTCTTTAAATAATCCTTTGGATAGGTATTTACAGTTGAGTTTTCATCTACGTAATTGGTCAGATATTCCTGAAGGTGCTGTTTGTAATATTTATCTTCTATAGACTGTCTGTACTCTGCTGCGGTAGATGCCTGGTCAGAAAGATAAGTCTGCACAAATTCATCTGTTAATTCAGGAGTTACATAGATACCGTTAATTGTTACAGCAAAGGATGCATCCTTTCCGGCAACATCTGTATTGGTATAATCTTCCGGAAAAGTAACTTCTACAGTAACATTTTCGCCCGGTTTGTGACCAATTAACTGATCTTCAAATCCATCAATGAAATTACCGGAGCCGATCGTCAGATCATAACCTGCAGCAGTACCACCTTCAAATTCTACATTATCGATTGTACCTACATAATCAATGTTCACTTTATCTCCATCAGCGATCTCCAGAGAAGAGTCATTGCTTACTTCCTGATGGGAACTTAGTGTGGAATTGATATCGGAGTCAACTTCTTCGTCTGTTGCAGCAACTTCATTTGCAGGAACAACGAGGTTTTCATAATCTGCCAGAGTAATGGCACTGTTTACATCTACATTGGAGATGGTTCCATCTTCGTTCAGACCGGCGCTGAAATCGGAACTGGATGTTGTGCGGATGGCAGCCTTATAGATCTGGAGACCGATAGCAGCAACAATAGCACCAATGACAACAACTGCAAGAATGATACCAATGATCTTACCTATGAGTTTATGGCGCTTGGATCTGGAGACTTCTTTCTGGCGCTCCTGTCTTTTTGCCTTGCTTTTACTGATTTCTTCTGTTTGTTTCTTTGACATTTCTATAACCTAACCTTTCCGGGTCTGGTAAGCGGACCTGGCCGCATAACGCCCCACCTCAATAAAGTAACATAAAAATACAAAAAATGAAATACTAAGATAACTTTCTATGTTAAATTTCACAAATTTTTCAAAAAATAAGTTTTTATAAGGCTCAGGGTAGTGTATAATAAAAGTAGTGTACAGGAAAGTGGGTGAAAATATGGAAGTACAGAACATTCCAATACCTGCTGCTGCAACCATTAAAGTCACCAAGGAAGGAAAACAGGGGGTATTTGACACAAAAGTCATTCAGACTACAGATAACAAATATATCTATTGCATGCCGGTCCGCAGAAATAACAAACTTGTTAATTTCGGTGGCAAAGGACTTGTAAAGGAGATTAAAGTTTATTTTGCTCCGGGCAAGGTATATGTATGGAGAAATATTTCCATTGCCAAATTTATAGAAGATGGCAGAGTGTATCTGAGACTTAGGACAACAACTCCGGGAACACAGTCTATGTCCTGGCAGGATCGGGCGAAGGGGGATGCCAAACAGGATATGCAAGTTACGGAAAGGCAAGGTTAGACTATATTAGCATGAAAAAAGCATTTTTGACAGTTACAATAGCGGCCGCACTTCTGGGTTCCTGCAAAGCACAGTTACCTGAGAAAATCCAGGAACAGATCAATGCAGGTCAGAGTGAACTGAGCCGCAAAGCATCCGAGGAAATGAAAGATGCTTTTACCTCCCAACTGGAGGAATTTTTAAAGAGTAGTGATCTGGGAGAAAGTTTGGGTATCTCATCTGAAGAACAGCAAAAGATAGGACAGTCTATCGTAGACTATGTGGATCAGTACGAACTGAGCGAAGAAGAATTATCCCAAATTCAGGATTCTGTAAAAGAATTACTGCAGAATGCCGAAGGTATGGATTCCCAGTCTATAGAGGATATGCTTAAAAGTATCCTGAAAAAATAAAGAGCAGTATTTGTAAATCATTTTGAATCGATTTTGCAAATACTGCTCTTTATTTTTATACCATTCTGACGATTTCCAGATCAGGGTACCGGCGCAGATCAATATAGACATTTTTAGAAAAGATAGTAGGCCTGGACAAAGCGTCCTGATGGATCTCTACGATACGTCCCTCGATTTTATTATTCAGGGCAACGTTTCGTTCTGTGTACATATTTGCAATATGGGTCAATATCTTTTTGGTATTGTGAGAGCCATATTTCTGGAAACCCTGTTCCTCAAATACACGAATTGCCTGAAATGGAGTCAGGGCAAGACGCTGGGCTCTTGGATGGGTCATTGCTTCATAAGTATCAGCGATAGCAGCTAACATTGCATAAGGATCAATTCTGTCAGCTTTTAATCTGGCAGGATATCCGGTTCCATCACAACGTTCGTGATGCATGATCATAACGCTTACTACATGAGGCGGAAGCTGTTTGTTCTTTATCATATCATAGCCAAGATGAATGTGATGCTGCATTTGCAGATATTCATCCGGTGTCAGTTTATCAGGTTTCCATAAGAGTTGGTCAGATATTTTGGTTTTGCCAATATCAAATAAGTATCCACAGATTGTAATAGTATCCAGATCCTGCTTGGGAAATCCACACCAGCGTGCAAATATATAACAGAGAAGTCCACAGTTGAAGCAGTGGTTGTATGTGATCTCATTTTCGTTGGGCATTAAATTGTAGAGATAGTCCAGAAGCTGGGCGCCATCCATAACAGAACACATAATATCATCACGTAATGCCAGCAGACGTTCAGTATTCAAGTCCAGGCCTGTCTCCATATTGCGCAGGATTCTGCGGAAATGAACGAGAGATTGATTATAGATTTTATTAAAAAGCTGGAAATGCTCACTTGCGTGAAGATGTTTGTAACGGGACATTCCAACTTCGCTTGGCTCTGCCAGAATGACTTCATCAATATACTGGTCTATTAATAACTGGATTCTGTCACTGGTCAATTCTGTATTTGCTTTTAGCAAAAGCTCTTTACTTTCATTATATATATCATTATACAATACCATTCCTGGTTTCAGTGTATGAACGGCTAGTTGGTACATGCCTCGGTCCCTCCTGCAAACAATAATTTCTGATAACGGTATAATAAAAAATCAATATGCGCACTTCTAATATAATTATACTATATATTTTAGAATATTCACAGAATTATTTTAAAATATATTGTTTCTTTTGTAAGAACATTTTTTTGACAAAATATAACAAAAATATTGCATTCAAAAAAAGTGTATGTTAGTATTAAAAAAGAAAGTTAATAAATTGTTTTGAAAGAGCAGCATCTATGGAAAGTTATTTGAAATACATCTTGGGACTGCATGTATTGATACGGACATGGAATGACAGCAATACTTTACCTGATGAGCTTAGAGAAGAGAAGGAATATTCTCTTTTGGAGATATGCGGTATTGCGTGTCTCGTAATCACGGTCAGGAAGTTAGAATTCCAGTTATCTGTCTTTGAGCGCGAGAAAGAGGAATTACGCAAATACTGTAACTATCCTTTTGTATTATGCTTTGACAGAATTACCTCGTATCAACGTAAATGTCTGATAGAAAGTGGACAAGCATTTATTGTTCCGGATAATCAGCTCTATATGCCGTTTTTGGGGATTGCACTGCAGGAGCACTTTAAAGCGCAGCCCATTGCTGGAACACAGTTGACGGCTATGGCGCAGTATATTCTCTTATTTTTTTTATATGGACAGGAAAGAATTTATTATTCCAAAATGGAAATATCGAAGCAACTGGATATTTCTCTTATGAATGTAAGCCGCAGCGTACAGGAACTGGAGGAATTGGGACTTGTAACTACTAAGAAGAAGGGACGCAGTTCCATGGTAGTTGCAAATTATGACAGGAAGAATTTGTATGAACAGGCCAGACCTTATCTGCGCGATCCGGTGCAGAAACGTATATATGCAAAGAAGCAGCAATGGCTTCTTGATCTTCCAATGGCAGGAAGCGAAGCACTATATACTTTGGGTAAGACAACGGACAGAGAGTTCCATCCGGTTCGAGCCATAGAGAAGAAGATATATTTAGAGCATGCAGAAAAGATAGAAAGTATCGATCCTGCATGGGATACCCGGACAGATTATGTAGAACTGGAAGTCTGGAGATATGATCCGGACAGGTTTACTCAGGAGTCCATAGTGGATTCGCTTTCACTTGCTTTATCCTTAAAGGGAGAACAGGACGAAGCAATGAAATTGAATATAAATAAGCTTTTAATGCAGCAATAAGCTGCCGCACCTTGAAAATGTATTATTGTATAAGCGAAATTGTGAATGTTGGATAATAAGAGAGTATCTTTTTGTGCATTTTTCTGAAAATGACACAAAATGGTAAAATAATATTAAATTTGTTTGAAAAATTTAAAAAAATGAGGTATTATTATCCTAACAATTCAAGAAATATCTGTAAGGAAACTTAATATGTTGACCAATTGCTAGAATAGTAAGACGAGATAAGGCAACAGGAACATTGAAAAGGGTTGAAAGGGGAAAAAATTATGTTAGTAGCGAAGAAAGAGGTAGTTAAGATTGATGTTGCAAATAAGAAGCCGCTTATTAGAAAGAACCAGTCTACGGGAGAAATGGTTGCAGGCTTCTTGGATCCGGAATCAGGTGTTTTCGAAGTAGCTATGGAGATTACTGATGAAAGAGACATTGATGAATTTCTTGACCGCTATGATCTATCGGTGGTAATGATTTCCAAAATGTAACTCGATATTGGGAGTATCGGTGTTACGGTCAAAAAGTGTTAAAGGGTGCAATTAAAAGCTTATGAAAAAAACGGAAGCAGATGGGACTGTTTCCGTTTTTTTATGCCTTAAAATTTATTCTTGCAAAAATGTGACAATTGTGCCACTATATAGCTGTGCATGATAACGAAATGCATCATGCAGGTACCTTGATAAAAGCATAAATTAAGATTTCTGGACACATGATTTCTCATCTAGCGCCATGCACCTGTCAGAGCGTGACAGGTTAACGAGGAAAAGGGTTATCGAAAATTCGGCGGACGCCCTTTCGCACTGCTTCCGGTGCGAGATGTACCGGCAAATATGCAGGTAACTGCAAAACAAATACGGTATAAGGAAGCATATGAGATCTAACACGAATAGAGTATTAATAAGAGAAATTATTTACAGATAGAAAGGTGAGAAATAACATGTGCGGAATAATTGGATATATTGGACATCGTAATGTACAGGAAGTATTGTTGAAAGGACTTGAACTGTTGGAGTACAGAGGTTATGACAGTGCGGGAATTGCTCTGCTTGATATGGAAGGTAACGTTCATATTACCAAAAAAGCAGGCAGAGTACAGGAACTTATAAAGTTATGTGAAGAACAGTCCGACAGGCAGGCCTGCTGTGGTATTGGTCATACCAGATGGGCTACTCACGGAGGAGTGACAGATACAAATGCACATCCTCATTCATCAGGACATGTGACTCTGATCCATAATGGCATCATAGAAAATTATCAGGAACTGACAGCAAAGTATGAACTGGGTGGAAAGCTTTCCTCACAGACGGACTCGGAAGTAGTTGCGGCACTTTTGGATCATTTTTATGAAGGAGATCCTCAAACGGCAATTTACAGAACAGTACACGAACTGAGAGGAACCTTTGCACTTGCGATCATGTTTGATGACATTACAGATAAAATATTTGCAATACGAAATGTCAGCCCTATTATTGCGGGCGTGGGAACAGATGGAAAAGAAGCATTTCTGGCATCGGATGTAACGGCACTGGCAGATTACGTACAGCAGTATTTTGTCCTGCCTGAATATACGCTTGCGGTATTGGAGACGCATAGTATCTCTCTTATAAAAGAAAATGGAGAATATGTAGAGCCACAGCAACTACAGGCAGACTGGAAGATGGGAGCTGTCGGCAAGAATGGATATTCCTATTATATGGAAAAAGAGATCATGGAGCAGCCTGCAGTGATCACTGAGACACTGCTAAGCCGTTTAAAGGATGGAATGCCTGATTTTTCATTGGACGGAATACCTGATGATATGTGGACAAAGTACGACAAAATTACAATGATTGGATGTGGAACAGCCATGCATGCAGGACTGGTTGCAAAGAGTATGATGCAGACGGTATTGGGAATGCAGGTTGTAGTAGAAGTTGCTTCTGAGTTTATTTATAATCACCCTGTAGTAGATGATAAGACACTTGTGATTGCGATATCACAGTCAGGGGAAACGATAGATACACTGGAAGCATTACGTTATGCGAGACGCCGTGGGGCTGGTAATGTTTCTATCGTAAATGTGAAGGGTTCCACGATTGCCAGAGAAAGTGAGTATGTATTTTACACCAATGCAGGTCCTGAGATAGCAGTTGCCAGTACAAAAGCCTATACGACACAGCTTGCGGCACTCTATTTGATCACGGGCAGAATGGCATATGCCAGAGACGTGTATACACAGGAGCAGACCAGAACTTTCATGCAGGATATGAGAGAAGTGCCTGCTTGCCTGCAGGGTATTCTTGAAGAAAGAGAAACCATTCATGGATTGGCACGAAATATTGTGAACGCCAAAGATGCCTTTATGATCGGCAGGGGACTGGATTATACAGCGTTACTGGAAGGTTCTTTGAAATTAAAGGAAATTTCCTATATTCATTCGGAAGCGTATGCATCGGGTGAACTAAAACACGGAACCATTGCTCTTGTAACAGAAGAAACACCGGTTATCACACTGGTTACACAAAGAGAAGTCATTTCCAAGGAATTGTCCAATGCAATAGAAGTAAAGGCAAGAGGCGCCAAAGTCACCATGATAGCCAGAAAAGATGCAGGGCTTGAAAATCCGGAGCAATGGGATAATCTGTATTATCTTCCATCACTGCGTGATGAATTAATGGTATTCCCGGCAGTCGTTGTATTGCAATTACTGGCATTTTATGTATCAAGAGATAAAGGACTTGATGTGGATAAGCCGCGTAATCTTGCAAAAGTAGTAACAGTAGAATAAAAAATACCATGAATAAGTTTCATGGTATCCAAGATGGGAAATGTGAACAGAAATCTTTTTATGCTTTCCACAATTTAATGGTATCGATCAGCTTACGCTTGTCGTCATCTGAAAAATAAGAAACCAGATTTATGATCTCATTATCCAGAGCGGTCTGTGTGTAGCTTTCATCCATACAGCCAACCAGAGAGTCCAGCGTGGTATGGGTGAGTTTTGCGAAAAAAACAAGCATGCGCAGGGACATGGCAGTTCTGCCATTTTCTACATTGCAGATATAACCGGGAGTAGCGTCGAGAGCTTTGGCGACCTGCTCCTGTGTTAATTTGTTATCAATTCTGAGCTGGCGGATTTTTGCTGCCAGATCTGTATCAGTACTAGGTTTCATGGTAATACTCCTTTAAAAAAGATAATTATACTAAAGACAGAAGAAAATCCGGCATGACCGGATTTGGGTAAGTACGGAGACGGAGGGATTCGAACCCTCGTGCCCCGGAGGGCTAACGCATTTCGAGTGCGCCCCGTTATGACCGCTTCGATACGTCTCCATTATATTTAATTAACCAGATGCTGGTAAAATTCGTGCAATTCTGAAACAAGGTGTGCCTCAGAATTGTGCTTTTGTGTGTGGATTTTTGCTACATAAAGTAACAAGTAATGAAACATTACGAGATTTAATTATAATGAATCGTGCCTAAGTAGTCAAGATGTGTTAAAATATATTTTAAGAGAAACAAACTACGTAAATAAAGGAGGAAAACTATGCGCACATTTGTGGAAGAAATGAAGCATAACTATTTTATTTCGGCGTTGCTGACAATAGCACTGGGAGTAGTTCTGGTCATCTGGCCGGATTGGTCAGGAAGGATTCTGTGTTATTTACTGGGAGCTGCTCTTATTATTATGGGAGGAATACAGCTTATTATCTGTATCAGGGCAGAAAGAATGGGATTTTATTCCAAATTCAGCATGCTTATGAACATTGTTTTGATTCTTCTGGGCATGTGGGTGTGTATACGTCCGGATACCATTCTGGCATTGATTCCGGTCATTATAGGAATCGTTATGCTGATCCATGGATGTATGGATTTTCAGTACACATTGGATATTAAGCATGCAGGGGCTTCCAAGTGGTGGATCGCACTGCTCTTTTCACTGATCACATTTGCTTTGGGGATATTCTTGGTACTGCACCCATTTCTGGCATTTGAAATTACAATGTTCATTATAGGGATCGGATTGCTTTATGACGGCATTTCAGATCTTGTACTGATGATCGTGGCGGAATACACACAGCGACAGTCGGATAAAAGGCTCAGGGAGTTTGCGGCAAATGTAGAATCAGGTCATAACGAGGATATTTAACTGTGGGGAAAGCGTGAAATGTGCGCTAAATTTAAGTTGTGAGACGTTGGAAAATGCGATATAATCGTATCAGACAAAGGAGGGGTTTCCATGATAAGAATAGGTATGTTAACAAGTGGCGGAGATTGTCAGGCACTGAATGCTGCGATGCGTGGTGTGGCAAAAGGACTGCTCAACTCCAATCAGGATGTAGAACTTTATGGCTTCCTTGATGGATACAAGGGATTGATCTATGGAAAATACAAGATGTTACAGTTCTCTGATTTTTCGGGAATTCTGACCAAAGGTGGTACAATCCTTGGCAGTTCACGATGTCCATTCAAGAACATGCGTGATCCGGATGAGAATGGGCTGGACAAGGTTGCAGCCATGAAGCAGAACTATTACAAACTCAATCTTGACTGTCTTGTGATTCTTGGTGGAAATGGAACACATAAGACTGCCAATCTGCTGCGTGAAGAGGGACTGAATATCGTAACCCTGCCAAAGACAATAGACAATGATCTGTGGGGAACAGATATGACTTTTGGTTTCCAGAGTGCAGTTGATATTGCGACACAATGCATTGACCAGATCCATACAACAGCGGCTTCCCATGGACGTGTATTTATTGTTGAAGTAATGGGGCATAAGGTAGGCTTCCTTACATTGAACGCAGGTATGGCGGGTGGAGCTGATATTATCCTGATTCCGGAGATTCCTTATGATATTGATAAAGTGATCGAGGCAATTAATAAACGTTCTCAGCGTGGCAGCCGATTTACGATACTGGCAGTTGCAGAAGGAGCTATTTCCAGGGAAAAAGCCAAATTATCCAAAAAAGAATACAAGAAGTCCATGGAGGACTATAAATATCCAAGCGTATCTTATGAAATTGCTGATCAGATTACCAAAAAGACCGGCATGGAAGTCAGAGTTACAGTACCCGGACATACACAAAGAGGTGGCAGCCCTGATCCTTATGATCGTGTATTTGCCAGCAGACTTGGCGCAGAAGCAGCACGCCTGATCCTGGAAGGGGAATATGGATATATGGTAGGTTATGTAAACCGTGAGATCGTAAAAGTTCCACTTGAAGATGTGGCAGGCAAGCTTAAGATGGTAGATCCTAATTCTTCTATCGTACAGGAAGCTAAGACATTAGGAATCAGCTTTGGTGATTAATGAAATAAACAGCCGCAGTGACAATGATACGGATTAAAATATGTGCCCGCATGTAAAATGCGGGCATTTGAAAGGCATGGGAATAGAGATATGTCATATACGGCATTATACAGAAAATTCCGTCCGGACAGATTTGAGGATGTCAAAGGGCAGGATCATATTGTAACGACACTGAGAAATCAGATCAAGGCAGACCGGATTGGTCATGCATACCTTTTTACGGGAACCAGAGGAACCGGTAAGACTACAATAGCGAAACTTTTTGCAAAGGCAGTCAACTGTGAACATCCGGTAGATGGAAGTCCGTGTGGAGAGTGCAGAAGCTGTAAGACCATTGCTTCAGGGGCATCCGTCAATGTAATAGAAATTGATGCAGCTTCTAACAATGGTGTAGATAATATCAGGGAAATCATAGATGAAGTATCTTACTCTCCTGTAGAAGGAAAATACAAAGTATATATTATAGATGAGGTACACATGCTCTCTATTGGTGCTTTCAATGCCCTTTTAAAGACACTGGAGGAACCACCATCTTATGTGATATTTATTCTGGCAACTACAGAAGTGCATAAGATCCCGATTACGATCTTATCGCGTTGTCAGCGGTATGATTTTAAACGTATTAATATTGATACAATAGCCGACAGACTGCAGGAGCTGATGACCAAAGAACAGGTTATGGTACAGGATAAGGCGCTTCGCTATATTGCCAAGACGGCAGATGGCTCCATGCGAGATGCCCTTAGTCTGCTGGATCAATGTATTGCGTTCCATTTCGGTGAGGAATTGACGTACGATAAGGTGCTGGATGTGCTGGGAGCAGTAGATACCAGGGTATTCAGTGAATTGCTGTCCATGGTGCGGGCACAGAATGTGGTAGGCTGTATTTCCCTTCTGGAAGAAGTAGTTATGCAGGGCAGGGAACTGACGCAGTTCGTTACAGATATTACATGGTATCTGCGAAATCTGTTACTGGTAAAGACCTCTGACAGCGATATTGAAGATGTTATTGATGTATCAAGTGATAATCTTGCGCGATTAAAGGAAGAAGCACAGGAGATGGATGCAGAGACTATTATGCGATACATCCGTATTTTCTCTGAATTATCGGGTCAGGTAAAATACGCCTCACAGAAAAGAATCCTTATAGAAATGACACTGATCAAATTATGCAGACCTGAGATGGAAACAACCAATGATGCAGTGGTAGCCAGGCTTACCAATCTGGAGGATAAAATGGAAAAGGGCATCGTGCAGACGATACCCGTACCGGTACAGACAACAGGAAGTAATGCATCAGCCAGACCGGAAGTCAGACCGCAGCTTCCCGAGGCGATACCTGATGAAGTAAGGGAAATCGTAAATAACTGGGCTGGAATTGTGTCACAGGCAACGCCCCCATTGAAGATGTATCTTAAAAATGCCAGATTGAGTCTGGGTGGTGATAATAATCTGATGATCGTAGTAGCAGATGGACTGGCTTACGATTATCTGAATAAGGCAGATCATAAGCAAAGAGTAGAGGATATGATCGCTTCCTTTTTACAGAAAGAAGTAACAGTTCATGTCCAGAGGCTTGAAGATGGAAGAAGTTTTGAAGAAAGCTATGTGGATCTGAGCAAACTTACAGATATGGATATTGAATTTGTCGAAGAATAGTAAATATATAGAAAACAGGAGGATTATATTATGGCAAAAAGAGGTGGATTTCCAGGAGGCATGGGTATGCCGGGCAATATGAACAATCTGATGAAGCAGGCACAGAAGATGCAGCGTCAGATGGAAGAAGGACAAAAAGAACTGGAAGCAAAGGAATTCAGTGCCAAGGCAGGAGGCGGAGCTGTTGAGGTAACAGTATCCGGTAAAAAGGAAGTATTGAAGGTGCAGCTTTCACAGGAAGTAGTAGATCCGGATGATATTGAAATGTTACAGGATCTTATTATGGCAGCAACAAATGAAGCACTGAGAATGGCAGAGGAAGCCAATAATGAGTTGATGGGCAAAATGACAGGTGGACTTGGTGGAGGATTTCCTTTCTAATGGACCTGTACAGCGGATATATTAATCAATTGATCGAACAGTTTGCCAAGCTTCCGGGAATAGGGAATAAATCTGCCCAGAGGCTTGCATTGCATATAATTAACATGCCAAAGGATCATGTGGAGCGCTTCGCACAGATTATGGTAGATGCCAAGAATCATATCCATTACTGTAAGAGCTGCTATACACTTACGGATGAAGAAGAATGCCCAATCTGTGCAAATCCTAAGCGTGATCATTCTACGATCATGGTCGTGGAAAATATCAGAGATCTTGCAGCATATGAAAAGACCGGTAAATTTGAGGGCGTATATCACGTACTTCATGGAGCCATATCCCCGATGCTGGGAATTGGACCTGGTGATATTAAACTTAAAGAGCTGATCAAACGTCTGGAAGGTGATGTAAAGGAAGTTATTATTGCAACCAACTCCAGTCTGGAAGGTGAAACTACAGCAATGTATATCTCCAAGCTGATCAAGCCCACAGGTGTAAAAGTAACCAGAATTGCCAGTGGTGTTCCGGTAGGCGGAGACTTGGAATGCATAGATGAAATGACCTTGCTGAGAGCTCTTGAAGGAAGAGTTGAATTATAAGGAGGAAGATAGAAATGGCAGTAACTACAAGAAGTTTTGGTGTGACAAAAGATGGTAGTCAGGTAACACTTTACAGTATACATAACAAAAATGGCGTTACAGCAGAGGTTATGGATTATGGCGCGATTCTTGTAAATTTATTAGTTCCTGACAGTAAAGGCGAAACTGATGATATTGTTCTTGGCTATGATAAACTGGAAGATTATTTTGTGAATGACTGTTTCTTTGGAGCAGTGATCGGACCAAGTGCCAATCGAATAGCCGGAGCACAGTTTACAATAGATGGAGAAACCTATCACTTGCCTGTAAATGACAATGAAAATAATCTGCACAGCGATCATGCAACAGGATATCCCAAGAGAATGTGGCAGGCACAGGTATTGGATGATGGTGTTGCATTTTCACTTGAAGATGCCGATGGAAGTATGGGCTTTCCGGGAAATAAGCATGTTGAGGTAACATATACGCTTACAGATGAGAATGAACTGAAGCTGGATTATTATGTTACAAGTGATAAGAAGACTCTTATTAATATGACCAACCATTCCTATTTCAATCTGGCAGGACATAATGCAGGAAGTATAGAAGATCATAAACTGCAGATTCTGGGTAAGGCATATACTCCGGTTGTAGCAGGAGCAATTCCTACCGGAGAAATAGCACCGGTAGCAGGAACCCCTTTTGATTTTGGCGTTTTGACACGGATCGGGGAACGCATTAATGATGACAATGAACAGCTTAAACTGGTACAGGGATATGATCATAACTGGGTTCTGGATGATTGCAATGGACAGGTAAGAAAAGTAGCAGAGGTAACAGAACCTGTAAAAGGAAGAACTCTTACTGTATATACAGACCAGCCCGGTATGCAATTTTACGCAGGTAATTGCATCAGTCCACATACAGGAAAGGCAGGGGCATCCTACGGAAAAAGATGTGGACTTGCGCTTGAAACACAGGCGTATCCGGATTCTGTGAACAGAGATAATTTCCCGGATGTAATTTATGGACCGGATAGAGAATACAGAACAACTACAATATACAAAATGTCCTGGTAGGACGATTAAGACAAAATCGACTCTAAGCAGTCGATTTTTGTCTGTCAAAATGAGAAAAAACGCTGGCTGCTTCGACAGATTGTGCAGATAGAATATGGTACGATGTCTCTGAAACAATAAGATAATACATCAAACAAATTTACGGGGAAGGACAGGATGAGACATGAGCAGTCATAATGAAGGTGACATAACACAGATACCGGTTAATACAAGAGCAGTGGGACAACCACAGGGAGCATATCTGCTATATCTTGAAGATTACGTGCATACTTTTATCAGAAAGCTGTATCAGGAGAAAGCATCAGATAATGAACAGCAGACGGTTGCACTCTATGGATATGAATTTGAAGAGGACGGAAGATACTATCTGGTCGTATCGGGAGCGATTGATAAAGGTGCACTGGCAGTAAGCCCGGAGCGATTTTTTCCATCCTGCTATTGTATCGGAGAGGCGTATATTACACAAGGGCGGGATATGCAGATTGCACTGGAGATTTCGCTGCCTAATGGTAAGAAACTTTTGATAGATAATTTTTACATATATTACGACCAGAATGAGGAAATGCAGAATTATCTTATAGAATGGAATCTGACACATAACAGAGGAAAAATTCGTAAGGAATCTGATGATGCTGTACGATTCAGCAGGGTAACCCAGAGTTGCAACCGGGAAGAAGCCAGAGTCAACTATCTCTGGAATGCCATGAATTTATTAAGCCTTGGACTTATGATATGCGTACTTGCATTTGGCATTATTTCAGTGAATAACTATCAGAAAATGAAAAATATGGAGGACAAGCTTACATATATCATGTCATTTCCGGCAGATACACTGGCAGTAATGAGTCAGCAGGTGGCAAAAGCTGAACAGATACCGCAAAGTATCCCATCGCAAACACAGGACAGAGAGATGGGATATTCATTGGAGAAAGAAGAGCAGGAAACATCTATGGAGCAGCAAATGCAGACAGAGGAACAGACACAGACTGAAAATGTAATATCACAGGAAGTGCTTCAGGAACCGGCGATACAGGAAGCAGTTGCTCCGGCAGCAGAAACTGCAACAGTTCAGTACTATATTGTTCAGCCAGGAGATACTTTGAGGAGTATAAGTAACCAGATATATGGGGACTATTCCATGGTTGATAAGATCTGTGAGTGGAATCATATTGAAAATGCTGACAGCATACTTTATGGACAAAAGCTTTTACTTCACCAGGATTAATGGTATACTAAAAAATATATGTTAACTTTTCGGGATAACGAAGTACGTTGTGAAACACAGGGGGAAGTATGGCAGGCATAAAGGGATTTCATTTAAAGCCATTCCATATTCGCGGGAATGAAGATAAAAAGGCATCAAAAACAACAGACACTCCATTACGGCATAAACTGGCAAGACATAAAGTGCTTGTGTTCTACAGAATCTGTATTGTAGTGGTTTTAGTCTGTGTTTTTTTGCTGTGTGCCTATTTTCACTGGAAAAATCTTGAGTATACAGATTATGAGGTAAAACAGGAATATGAATGGTCAAGATCGACAGAGGCCCATAGTCTGAATCTGGGCAATACACTTTTTACATACAGCAAGGATGGTATGAGCTGTACGGATGTAAAGGGCAAAATTATATGGAATCAGACCTACGAAATGCAGGACCCTATGATCCGCACCTGTAAAAATGTTGTGGCGGTAGGAGATTATAATGGCAGAAATATCTATATTTCAGATACCACAGGAAATCTGGGAATGATAGACACTACTATGCCTATCAGAGATTTTTGTGTGGCTTCCAATGGAGTTGTGGCAGCAGTACTGGATGATTCTACCGTAACAGCTATATATCTTTATAGTGTTACGGGTGAACAACTTGCATATTTTAAGACAACAATGAGCAAATCCGGTTATCCTTTTGCAATCGCAATATCAGATGATGGGAAGCAGATTGCGGTTTCCTATTTGAAGGCAGAAAATGGAAAAGTGACCTCCAGCGTCGGATTCTACAATTTTTCGTCCGTAGGACAGAATTATACAGATAATCTGGTTGGCGGGTATGGTTATTCTGATGCAGTCGTTCCACTGGTTGCATTTATGAATAATGATACTGTTTTTGCAGTAGCAGATAACAGACTTATGTTTTATCAGGGCAGGCAGAAACCTGTAAACTTGACAGATGTATTGATATCAGAAGAAATACAGAGCATTTTTTATGATAAGGACCATATAGGACTTGTATTTTATAATGCAGGTGGAGAAACAACATATCGAATGGAATTATATGATACATCAGGTAAGAAAGTCAGAGAACTTACATTTGATCTGGAATATAAGGATATCCTGTTTGATGCGGCGGGAATTGTGATCTATAATGATGAAGGATGCGTGATCTATGACTGGGACGGCAGACTGAAATACCAGGGAGATTTTCAAAGAAGAGTGGAATGTATGATTCCATCCGGCAATATAGCAAAATATACGTTAGTAACAGAAAACAGCATTCAGACAATACAACTTAAATAAAAAATAATTTTTTTGTACACAAATTTGTGTTTATGGACCAAAGTCTGCGGGTTACTGAAAGGCATGATGATTAAAATGGAAATAAATATCGTATGGATCATTGCGGTGCTGATGTTGGCATTAGGAGCAGTAAAAGGATTTAAAAAAGGCCTTGTAGAAGGCATGATACGAATTACTACATATATGCTTGGCATAATTGTACTCGTAATACTGGCAAAAGGAATCGGCAGCTTTATACAAGGGAGTATGCTGAATGTTCTGATGGCTCTGATCTTACTTGCAATGATCCGGATCATACACCGTATTCTGAAATTATTATTGGATTCCTGTAGGCTGGTCAGTCGTCTTCCGGTTGTGAAATGGCTGGACAGACTGGGAGGAACGATTTTGGGAATTGCACAGGCACTGTGTCTTATCTGGGCAGTATTCATTCTGTTTGGATATTTTAATTTTGGACATCTGAATTCGTGGCTTTTGGAAATGGTAAACAAAAGTAATATGCTGAGTATGATCTACCATACCAATTATCTGATCAGATTACTGAAATTAGTGTGAGAAAACATATATAAAAGAATATGCAGAAATGCGAAATTATATATACAGAAAAATAATTCAAAAAAATAAAAAATATGATTGACTTTTGAAAGATCAGATGATATGATAGAACTCGCCGTTGAGAATGGTTTCAAACACGAAAACTTGAAATTATGTAAATGGCAAAAAAGTGCTTGACAAAGCACTGAATGATATAATATAATATCAACGTTGCACCGCACAAAATGATGCAACACAGAACCTTGATAAATAAACAGTAATGCAACCCTGAAAATTCTATTGAGAAAAC